>JAJTCR010000303.1 GCA_021325695.1 Steroidobacteraceae bacterium
TGCAGATCGACCCCTTGCGCGCCACATAGCGTGCGAGGCCCGGGGGCACGCGAAACACCATGCGCACCGACCGTGCGTCGTCGTGACGTGCGACGACCTCGCCGACGCCGTCGACGTGCCCAGTCACGTAATGCCCACCGAGCGGCTGCCCGGCGAGCAGCGCCTTTTCGAGGTTCACGCGCGCGCCAGCGTGCCAGTCGCCAAGCGTCGTGAGCGAGAGCGTCTCGCGCGACACGTCGGCGGTGAAGCTCGTCCGGTCGAACGCGGTGGCCGTGAGACAGACGCCGTTCACGGCAATGCTGCCGCCGGGCTCGACGTCGTCGAGCGTGACGCTGCCCGTGTCGAACACGATCGTGACGTCCCCGCCGCGAGGCTCGATGGTCCGGACCGTACCCACGCCTTGCACGATGCCGGTGAACATCAGCAATGGTCCTCCACGGGACGTAGCGTAAGACGCAAGTCGGACCCCACCATGCGCACGTCCGCATACCTGAATCGGGACCGCTGCTCGAGCGAGCGCAGCGGTTGCGGCAGGACGAACGATGGACGCGCCGTGTCGCCGAGCACGGTCGGTGCAAGGTAGACGACGATTTCGTCCACCAGCCCGGCCGCGACGAAGCTGCCCGCGAGACGTGGGCCGGACTCGACCAGCACCTCGTTGCAGTCGCGCTCGGCCAGCCGCTCGAGCGCGATGGCCGGGGCGAGCCGTCCGTGCGCATCGACGGGCAGCAGCTCCAGTTCGAATTGCAGCTGGCTGCGGATGCCGTGCGCCTGCAGGTGGGCGGCGCCTGCCTTGCTCGTCAGCAGCAGCGTAGGGTGCTCGTCGTTGGCGACCCTGGCGCGCGGCGGCAGCTGGCCACGTGCGTCGAAGACGACGCGCAACGGCTCTCGGCCGTGCGTCTCGAACCGCGCGTCCCGCACCGTCAGCGCGGGATCGTCCGCGAGGACGGTACCGATGCCGGTCAGCACGGCGGAGGCGCGGGCTCGCAGCCGTTGCACGTCGGCGCGCGCTGCAGGACCGGTGATCCATTTGCTCGAGCCGTCGGCGAGCGCGGTGCGACCGTCGATGCTCGAGCCAAGCTTGACGGTCACCCACGGCCGACCGCGCGTAAAGCGCGACACGAACCCGCGATTGAGTTCCGCGGCCTCCGCACCGAGCAGGCCGACCTCGACGCCGATGCCCGCCTCGCGAATCCGCCGCACGCCCGCGCCGGCCACGCGCGGGTTCGGATCCTGCATGGCGACGACGACGCGTTTCGGGGCGGCCGCGACCACGGCGTCGACACAAGGCGGCGTGCGCCCGTGGTGGGCGCAAGGTTCCAGCGTGACGTAGGCGGTCCCGCCGCGTTCACGACCTCGAGACTCGCCCAGGGCCAGCACCTCCGCGTGTGGCTCGCCGGCGCGCCGGTGCCAGCCTTCGCCGACGACCTGACCGGCCGGATCGAGCAGCACGCACCCGACGGCCGGATTCGGTGCCGTCGAGAACAGGCCTCGCCCGGCCAGCTGCAGCGCGCGCGACATGTGGGCATGGTCCGCGACGGAGATGGAGGACGCTTGCATGTCCGGTCGCGCTACTTCTTGCCGCCGCCGGGCGGCTCGCGGCCGCCGCCCGTGGGCTCCGGGGCGTCGCCGCCCGACGACCAGAGCGCCAGCTGGACGTCCTCCGCCGAGCGGGTTCGACGGTGACGCAGCCGTTCGATTTCCTCGCGAAATGCGTCGACGTCCTGGAAGCTTCGGTAGACCGAGGCGAACCTGACGTAGGCGACCTCGTCGAGCTGATGCAACTCGTCCATGACCAGTTCGCCGACCAGGCGCGCCGGCACCTCGCGCTCGCCGAGCGTGCGCAGCTTGTGGCAGACGTGGTTCACCGCCGCGTCCACGGCCTCGCTCGCGACGGGGCGCTTTTCGAGTGCCTTCAACATGCCCGAGCGCAGCTTGGTCTCGTCGAACGGCTCACGGGTCGAGTCGCTCTTGACCACGCGTGGCATCACGAGTTCGGCCGACTCGAAGGTCGTGAAGCGTTCGCCGCACCGCAGGCATTCGCGTCGTCGCCGCACCTGCTGGCCTTCGGCCGAGAGGCGCGAGTCGATGACCTTGGTTTCTTCGAACGAGCAGAACGGGCAGTACATTGCGTGCGTGCTCTACGACCGTTCCCTACCGCCGTCGATGACGGAGTCGGCGCGCGTAACGGGCGACACCGCGCGTCCGGCGGCTTTCAGCGATAAACCGGGAAGCGCCGGCAAACCTGTTGCACCGCTGCGCGCGTCCTGGCGATCGCGGCCTCGTCGTTCACGTCCGTGAGGACATCCGACATCCAGTCAGCAAGGTCGCTCACCTCGGGCTCCTTGAAACCGCGCGTCGTGACCGCCGGCGTGCCGACGCGGATGCCGCTCGTGACCATCGGCGGACGCGGATCGTTCGGTACCGTGTTCTTGTTGACGGTGATGTGGGAGCGACCGAGCGCCGCATCGGCCTCCTTGCCCGTGAAGGGCTTGTCGCTCAGGTCGAGCAGGAACAAGTGGTTGTCGGTGCCGCCGGAGACCACCTTGATGCCACGCTGCTGGAACACTTTCACCATGGCGCGCGCGTTCGCGACCACCTGCTTCTGGTAGTCGACGAAGTCGGGCTGCTGCGCCTCGAGGAACGCGACGGCCTTCGCCGCGATCACGTGCATGAGCGGGCCGCCCTGCGTCCCCGGGAAGATCATCGAATTCAGCTTCCTGGCGATTTCCTCGTTCTCGCGAGCGAGGATCAGCCCGCCGCGAGGCCCGCGCAGGGTCTTGTGCGTGGTGGACGTGACGACGTCCGCAAACGGCACGGGATTGGGATAGACCCCGGCGGCGACCAGTCCCGCGACGTGCGCCATGTCGACCAGGAAATAGGCGCCGACCGCGTCCGCGATCGCGCGAAAACGCGGGTAGTCGAGCACGCGCGAATACGCCGAGAAGCCGGCGATGATCATCCTGGGCTTGTGCTCGTATGCGAGCCGCTCGACCTGGTCGTAGTCGATTTCGCCGGTCGACGGGTTCAGGCCGTATTGCACGGCGTTGAAGATCTTGCCCGAGAAATTGACCTTGGCGCCGTGCGTCAGGTGGCCGCCGTGGTCGAGGCTCATGCCGAGCAGCGTGTCGCCCGGCTTCAGCAACGCGAAGTAGGCGGCCGCGTTGGCCTGCGAACCGGAGTGCGCCTGCACGTTGGCATACGCGGCGCCGAAGAGTTGCTTGGCACGGTCGATGGCCAGTTGCTCGGCGACGTCGACGAATTCACACCCGCCGTAGTAGCGCTTGCCGGGGTACCCCTCGGCGTATTTGTTGGTGAGCACGGAGCCCTGGGCCTCGAGCACGCGGGGGCTCGCGTAATTCTCGGACGCAATCAGTTCGATGTGGTCTTCCTGGCGGGTGCGCTCGTGCTCGAGCGCCGCCGCGAGTTCGGCGTCGAACCCGGCGATGGTCATGCTGGCGGGAAACATTGGCTCTCCACGGTCGAGGACATGCAATTGTAACGGATGCG
>JAJTCR010000304.1 GCA_021325695.1 Steroidobacteraceae bacterium
GCGGTTGAGCTTGTTGATCGTCTCGATCATGTGCACCGGGATGCGGATGGTGCGCGCCTGGTCGGCGATCGAGCGGGTGATCGCCTGGCGGATCCACCACGTGGCGTACGTCGAGAACTTGTAGCCGCGGCGGTACTCGAACTTGTCCACGGCCTTCATCAGGCCGATGTTGCCTTCCTGGATCAGGTCCAGGAACTGCAGGCCGCGGTTCGTGTACTTCTTCGCGATCGAGATCACGAGACGCAGGTTGGCCTCGACCATTTCCTTCTTGGCGCGACGGGCCTGGGCTTCGCCTACGGCGATTTCGCGGTTGATCTCCTTGACCTCGGCGATCGACAGGCGCGCGCGCTTCTCGATTTCGCCGAGCTTGAGCTGCTCCGCCTCGATCTCGTCGCGGTACCGGGCGAGCGCGGCGGAGTGCTTGCGCTTGGCGCGCACGTGCTTGTCGAGCCAGCCGAGGTTGGTCTCGTTGCGCGGGAACGTCTCGATGAAGTCCGAGCGCGGCATGCCGGCGTCGCGGACGCAACGCTGCATGACTGCCTTCTCGATCGAACGGATCTCGTTCAGGTGCTCGCGGATCTGCCAGATCAGCTGGTCGAACATCTTGGGCGAGAGCTTGAGTTCCATGAACTCGTCGGCGAGCTTCCTGCGCAGCTTGATCGTCTTGGGATCGCGGGTGCCCTTTTCCTCGATCGCCCGGGTCACCTGCGCGAAGCACTTCGCGAGCGACGCGAAGCGGCGCGCGGCCTCCTCGGGATCAGGCCCGGTCTCGAGCGCTTCCTCTTCCTCGGAGCCTTCCTCGGTTTCCTCGTCGGTCTCCGGCTCCGGCGCGACCTTGGCCGCGAGCTTCGGGTTGATCGGCTCGGCGATCACGTCAGGCGCGTTCGGGTCCACGAAGCCCACGATGATGTCGATCAGGCGGCCCTGGCCGCTCTTGAGCGGCTCGTATGCCCTGATCATGAGCTCGTAGGTCGGCGGGTACGAAGAGAGCGCGCGACGCACGGAATCGAGGCCTTCCTCGATGCGCTTCGCGATCGCGATCTCGCCTTCACGCGTCAGCAGTTCGACGGTGCCCATCTCGCGCATGTACATGCGCACGGGATCCGTCGTGCGGCCGAACTCCGCGTCGACCGTCGTGGCGAGCGCCTGCGCGGCTTCCTCGGCGGCCTCGTCGTCGGCCACGACCGGCTCGCGCATGAGCAGCGACTCGGCGTCCGGTGCCTTCTCGTACACCGGGATGCCCATGTCGTTGATCATCTGCACGATGTCTTCGATCTGCTCCGGATCGACGATCTCGGACGGCAGGTGGTCGTTGACTTCGGCGTAGGTCAGGAAGCTCTGTTCCTTGCCGCGCGCGATCAGCAGCTTGAGCTGCGACTGCCGGTCTTCCGGCGTGCTCGCCGGCAGCTTGATCTCGATCTTTTCCTGCTGCGACCGACCTTTCTTTCCCCGCTTGCCGGCGACCGCGGGCACGGCGGCGGCGGGGCGGGGCGACTCGACCACGGGCGTCTTCGGCGCAGTAACGTGACTCTTGCCACCCCTTGCGGGCGCCGGGGCCTGGGCATGCGCAGCCGCGGGTACGGCGTGCGACGTCTTCGCCTTCGCAGGCGGGGCGTGCTTCGCGGCCGTCCTGGTCGCGACCGGTGCGTGCGCGGTCTTCGACGGCGACGCCGTCCGAGCCGAATCCTTGCGCAGGATCCGGACCGGCTTGACCGTCTTCATCGTCTTTACAGGTGTCTTCGCAGCGCCTTTGCCGGAGCCGCCGGCCTTGGTCCGCGCCGCCGGAGCCGCCGCCTTCCTGATCGGCGTGGGCTTGGCCTTGGCGGCCTGGGCGTGCTTGCGAACGGGGGCCTTCTTGACCTGCTTGCGTGCCGTCGTCTTGCTCAAGATGGGGGCGCCTCAAGAGGGGTCTAAAAAAGAGCGGAATCATACCACGCCGCCGTGCGGCGCGCCTGAGAATCAATGTGCGGTCGGACTCCGCCGGCTGGCCTGACCCCGGGCGGCCAGCAGGCCCTGGAGCTCGTGCTTTTCGGCTTCGTCCAGGGCCGAATCCCGCGCCTTGGCCAGCAGTTCGTCGAGCCGGCGGGCAGGGGATTCCTCGATGATCAGACGGTTCAAGGCGGACCTGAGTTCCGCCGCAGCGCCCGCTTCGTCCGGGGCCAGGCAGACCCCCATCGCCAACCTGGCCAGTGAAGTGTGCTCCGGACGGTCCCGCCAGCGTTCGAGCACGGCCGCGGTGCTTGCGGGCGGATCCTCACGGAGCTGCGCCAGCAGTTCCGCCAGCAACGGGATGCCCGGCCGGTCGATCCCGGCCACGTCGTCGATCTGCTGGACACTGATGCCCCGCGCCGCGGACGGGTAATGCACCAGCAAGGTCACTGCCTGGCGGACCAGGTTGCCGCGACCGGGCACGGCCCGACCCGACCGGGCCGGTCGTTCGAAATGGCCGCCGGCCTCGTGCGGCCGGTCGCTGGGCGCCGTAACTGCCGTTCGCGGCGGGGGCGAGCGCCCCGCGCCGGTGGCTTCGCTGCCGTCGAGCAGCAACGCTCCGAGCCGGGCGGCCGGCATCCGCACCGCCTCGGCCAGTTGCTGGACGAGCAGTTCGCGGTAGACGTCGGAGGGAATCCGGCGTACCAGGGGGCGCGCGAGTTCCACGAGCTTGGCGCGGCCATCGACGCTGTCGGTCTCGACACGCGAGGCAAGTTCGCGGATCAGGTAGGCGGACAGGGGCTCGGCCTGGGCGAGTCGTGCCTCGAACTTTTCCCTGCCTTCCTCGCGCACGAGCGTGTCGGGGTCGTGGCCGTCAGGCAGGAACAGGAAGCGCACCTGGCGGCCCTGCTTGACCTCGCCCACGGCGTTTTCGAGCGCGCGCCACGCCGCGGCGCGGCCGGCCCGATCGCCGTCGAAGCAGAAGACGACTTCGCCCACGAGCCGGAAAATGCGCTGCAGGTGCTCCGGCGTGGTCGAGGTGCCGAGCGTGGCCACGGCATAGGTGATGCCGGCCTGGTGCAGGCTCACGACGTCCATGTAGCCCTCGACCACGAGCAGGCGCTGCAGGCTGCGCGTCGCCTGCCGTGCTTCGTAGAGGCCGTAGAGCTCGCGGCCCTTGTGGAAGAGCTCGGTCTCGGGCGAATTGAGGTACTTGGGCTCGCCCTGGTCGAGCACGCGCCCGCCGAAGCCGATCGTCCTGCCGCGCGTGTCGCGAATCGGGAACATCAGCCGATCGCGAAACCGATCGTAGTGGCCGCGTTCGCCGCCGTGAGCGGTCGCGGCGGCCGGCTGCGCGTCGGGCTGGCGTTCGATGACGAGGCCGGCGCGCAGCAGCACGTGGCGCTCGTCCTCGGTGGCGCCGTAGCGCTCGAGCAGGCCGTCCCACCGCGGCGCCGCATAGCCGATGCCGAACTTCTGCAGCGCATCGGCGTCGAGGCCGCGTCGCGTTGCGTAGTCGCGCGCACGCGCATCACCGGCGAGGCACTGACGAAAGTAGA
>JAJTCR010000305.1 GCA_021325695.1 Steroidobacteraceae bacterium
CTCGGACTACGAGTCGGTACGTCGTTCGGTCAACGCGGCCGCCGCCGGGGTGGATGCGGCCCGCGCTTCATTGCGCGCGGCGGAAGCCGGCCGCGACATGGCAGAGAAGGATGCCGCGCGCCAGGAGCGGCTGTACGCCGAGGATCCAGGCGCGATTTCCGTGCGGCGGCTCGAGATCGCGCAGTCGTCGCGCGAAGAGGCGCGCAGCAAGGCACGACGCGCCGAGGCGGACCTGGTCAAGGCGCAGGAGGCCGCCGGCGACGCGGGCGAGAACAACGCGCAGCTGCGCAGCGCGCGCGCCGCCGTCGAGAAAGCCGAACTCGACCTCGCCCGCACCACGGTCGTGGCGCCGGCCGCCGGCACCGTCACCGACCTGCGGGTGGACGTCGGCAATTTTGCGCAAGCGGGCGCACCGGTCATGACGTTGATCGCCGTGCACGACGTCTGGATCACGGCGGACCTGACCGAGAACAACCTCGGCCACGTCGACGTAGGCGACGAGGTGGCCATCACGTTCGACGTGATGCCCGGACAGGTCTTCAAGGGCCGCGTCCGCAGCATCGGCGGCGGCGTGGGCAGCGGCCAGTCGTCGCCCCCCGGGACGCTGCCCACCGTGCAGAACAATCGGGACTGGCTGCGGCAGGCGCAACGCATTCCCGTGGTCGTCGAACTGGATCCGGCGGAGCGGCCGAAGATGCGCCGCGTGCGGGTCGGGGGACAGGCCGCCGTGCTCGTCTATACCGACGACGACAACGCGCTGATGAACGCGCTCGGCGCCGCCTACATCCGGGTCATGAGCTGGCTGTCGTACCTGTACTGACGCGCGCGCACCATGACACGTCCGGACAAGGCGGTGCTGCGGTTGACGATCGGGCTCGGCGTCGCCGCGTTCGTCGCGTACGGCTTCGGACTCCAGATGCCGTATGCCCTGTGCGTGATGGCCGTGCTGGTACTGTGCAAACCCGGCCCGCCCATGGGGCTCGGCAAGGGCGCGGTGGCGGCCGCGGTGCTGGCCGGCCTGCTTGCGCTGGGGATGCTGATGGTGCCGCTGCTGGAAAGCTACGCGGCGGCCGGCATCCTGGTGACCGCCTGCGTACTGTTCGCGGTGTTCCACCGGGGCCAGCGCACGAAAAGTCCGCTCACCATGGTCCTGGTCATGGCGTTTGCGCTGATCCCCGTGCTCGGCGTGGCGGACCAGGCGCTGGCCGCGACAATCACGACGACGCTCGCCGTCGGCCTGGTGATCGGATCGGTCGTCAGCCTGCTCTCGCACGGCTTCTTTCCCGATCCGCCGCAGGCCGCGGCCGCGCAGCCACCGCGCACCAGCCGCGTGGAGCAGGAGCAGGCGCGCTGGATCGCATTGCGTGCGACGCTGATCGTCATGCCCGTGTTCGTGCTGGCCCTGACGAACCCGTCGCTGTATGTCGCGGCGATCATGAAGACGGTGATGCTCGGACAGCAGGCCGGCGAGACGAATGCGCGCTCGGCCGGGGTCGAGCTGGTCGGTTCCACGCTGATGGGCGCGGCACTCGGCCTCGTCGCCTGGCTCGGCCTCTCGCTGCTGCCGAACCTGTGGATGCTGACGCTCTGGTTGATGGCGGCCGCGCTCTGGACGGGCTCGGCGATGTTCGGTGCGCGTCGTACCCGCCGCGGACCTTCCTTCTGGAGCAACGCGCTGATCACGATGTTGATCCTGCTCGGCCCGGCCATCGAGGACAGCGCGACCGGCAAGAGCGTGCTCGCCGCATCCGCCGTGCGCACGACGCTCTACCTGGGCGTCTCGCTCTATGCGTGGGGTACGGTCTGGGCGCTCGAGCACTGGCGCGCGTCACGGGCGCGCAGGCATGAACGGCAGCGACGGCACACCCTGGAGGCAAGCGCATGATCCTGCGGAACCTGATGTTCGGGCTGCCCGCGACGCTGACCTGCGTCGTGCTGCAGGTCACCTTCGCCTACTGGAGCGTTCGCTACTACGTGCGGCACGCTGTTGGCGCGCCGCGCGATTCCGGCGTATGGCCCTTGCTGGTCGCGATGCTGATCATGATGTCCGGCACGATCCTGCAGATCACGTTGTGGGCCGCGTTGTTCGTCGGCCTCGGCGAATTCGACGAGTTCTACGAGGCCGTCTATTTCTCGACGGTCAACTTTTCGTCGCTGGGCTATGGGGACGTCGTCATGACGCGGCCGTGGAAACTGCTCGGGCCGCTCGAGGCGCTCTGCGGCGTGCTGATGCTGGGCATGACGGCGGCGGCACTGATGGTGATCCTGCAACAGATGGTCAGATCGCACCGCGCAGCGCTGGATCCACCGGCGCATTGAGGCGGGACGCGGCCGGGTCAGGCCCCCGGAACCGCGGTGGCCGTCGAGGTGCGCCGTTCCCTCTCGATCAGGTAGAGACCCGCGCCGATCACGATGCCGCCGCCGACCAGGGTGACCGTGCTGGGCCAGACGCTCCAGATCGCGACGTCGAGCATCACCCCCCAGACGAGAGCCGTGTACTCGAACGGCGTGACCGTCGCGGCGGGTGCACTGCGGAAGGCGACCGTGATGAAGTACTGGCCGAGCGCCCCGGACAGGCCGACGCCCGCCATCAGCGGGAGGTGGATCGACTGCAGGTCGCGCCAGCCCGGGATCGCCAGCACGCCGGCGCCGAGCGCGAGCATCGCCGTGAACCAGAACACCATGCTCTCGTTGGTGTCGGTGCGTGCGAGCATCCTGAGCGTCACGACCGACAACGTGTACGTCGCGACCGCCACGACGGCCCAGAGTGCACCGCCAATGGCCCAGTCGCCGCCCGTCGGCTTGAGCATGAGCAGCACGCCGGCGAGACCGACGCCGATCGCGCCCCACTGGGCGCCGGCGACCTTCTCGCCGAGCAGCGGCGCCGAGAGCGCGGCCACGAGCAGGGGCGCGCACATGAAAATGGCGTACGTCGATGCGAGCGACGTTTCGCGCACCGCGAGCACGAAGCTCACGAGCAACCCGACCGAGAGCACGCCACGCAGCAGGTGCAGCCTGACGTTGACCGGCTTGAGCCGTGCGAGGCGGCCTCGCACCACGATCGGGGCAAGCACGAACGGCAATGCAGCCGCGCCGCGGATGCACGCCACCTGCAGCGCCGGGTAGTGCTCGGACAGCAGCTTGAGCAGCGAGTCCATGACCGAGAAACTGGCCACGGCCACGAGCATCGCAAGGATGCCCCTCAGGCGATGCTCCCGCGAAGCACTCAGCGCTTCATCGCCTCGAAGAATTCGCCGTTGGTCTTGGTGTCGCGCATCTTGTCGATCAGGAACTCGG
Source organism: Steroidobacteraceae bacterium (assembly GCA_021325695.1). Taxonomy (GTDB): domain Bacteria; phylum Pseudomonadota; class Gammaproteobacteria; order Steroidobacterales; family Steroidobacteraceae; genus RPQJ01. Next base: position 3,298 of record JAJTCR010000305.1, read on the forward strand.
CCGCGGCCAGCTCGTCCATCGGATGCAGGAGCTTGCGCAGGATCCAGATCTTCTGCAGCTCGTCCGACGAGGTGATCAGCTCCTCGCGGCGCGTGCCGGACCGGTTGATGTTGAACGCCGGGTAGACGCGCTTTTCCGCGATGCGCCGGTCGAGGTGGATTTCGCTGTTGCCGGTGCCCTTGAACTCGCCGGGTAGACGCGCTTTTCGGCGATGCGGCGGTCGAGGTGGATCTCGCTGTTGCCGGTGCCCTTGAACTCCTCGTAGATCACGTCGTCCATGCGCGAACCGGTGTCGATCAGCGCGGTGGCGAGGATCGTGAGCGAGCCGCCTTCCTCGAT
>JAJTCR010000306.1 GCA_021325695.1 Steroidobacteraceae bacterium
AGACGACTCATGGACGACTCGAACTCTCGTAGCAGCCGACCGCGATCGCGTGCGACGGACGGCGCGCGGGTCGCGCCCACCGCGGGCTCCAGGCTCGCCGTTCTGCTCGCGATGGCCTTCATCGCTGCCGGGTGCGCCTCGTCGCCGCCGGCAGAGCCCGAGTCGATGCGCGATCCGCAGGCGAACTTCGCCTCGTACCAGACGTTCGGCTGGAAGACCGCCGTCAACCCGGGCTCCGATGAGGAGCCGGTCAAACTGCTCGACTCCAACATCCGCGCGGCGATCGCGAACGAGTTGAAAAAACGCGGCTACACCGAGGCGCCGGCCGGCGTCACGCCGGACCTGCAAATTGCCTATGACACCGCCAGCGCCGACAAGCTCGAGAACAATCCAGTGCGCGTCGGCATCGGCGTCGGCGGCTGGGGCGGCGGCAACGTGGGCGGCTCGGTCAACGTCGGCAGTCCGAGCGTGCGCAACTACAAGGAAGGTACGCTGGTCGTGCATGCGATCGACACCGCGCGCAATGCGGAGGTCTGGCAGGGCCGCGTCTCGAAGAAGATCACCAAGGGCAGCGTCGAGCCGGCCGCGATCGCGGCGGCCGTCGCGTCGGCGATGGAAGATTTTCCGGCGCGGTAGCGCGGACAACGTGGCTAGTGGCTGGTGGCCAGTGGCTAGCCGGAAAGAACGCGACCGCATCCAGCGCGCCATTGATCCTATCTAGTCACCAGCCACTAGCCACTAGCCACGTTCCTCAGTCCTCGGACTGCCGGAAGTCCACGCCGAGGCTGCGGAGCTTGCGGTACAGGTGCGTGCGCTCCATGCCGACCCGCTTTGCGAGCTGGCCGACCTTGCCGCCGCAGAGCTGCAGCTGCTGCGTGAGGTAGGCCCGCTCGAAGTGCTCGCGCGCCTCTCGTAGCGGCAGTGCCAGGAGGTCCTGCTTGACCAGCGGTTCGTCGAGCGGCGCCTGCGACTCGATCTCCTGCTCGATCTCCTCGAGGCGGATCTCCTCGGACCCGCCCTGGATCAGCAGTCGGTGCACGAGGTTCTTGAGCTCGCGGATGTTGCCCGGCCACGGATAATTCCGCAGGCGGTTCTGCGCGGCCACGCCGAACCGCCGGAATGGCAGGCGTTCGTCATCGACGAGACGGTCCACGTAATAACGCAGCAGCTCCGGCACGTCCTCGGCGTAGTCGCGCAGCGGCGGGACGCGCAGCGTCAACACGTTGAGGTTCGACAGCAGGTCGAGACGGAACGGCACGACGCCCCGCGTCTCGAATCCGGGCTGCGCCGAAGAGACGATGCGCGCGTCGAAACGCACGGGCGCGAGGCCACCCTTGCGCATGAACCTGCCCGATTCGAGCGTCGCGAGCAGCAATCGCTGCGCCCCCGGCAACATGTCCTCGAGCCCATTGATGAACAGCACGCCGCCCTGGGCCTGCTCGAACACGCCCGGCGAGGCGCCCCCGCCGGTCGACTCCGTGCCGCACAGGATTTCCTCGGCGTTGTTCTCGGTGATCGAGCCGGCCACGAGGTTGATGAACGGTCCCGTCGAGCGCGCACTCATCGTGTGGATGTACCGCGCGAAGGCCTCGCGACCGGTGCCGGGCTCTCCGAGCACCAGCACCGGCGCCTCGTGCGGCGCGATCTGCTTCACCTGCTCGCGCAGGTCGCGCATCAGGCGACTGCGACCGACCGGCGCGATCAGCGGCGGGACGAGCGTGCGCGACGCGCGTGTCCGGCGCTTGCCTTCGTCGAGCGCGCGCTGGACGGTGCGCAGCAGTTTCGCGAGCGACAACGGCTTTTCGACGTAGTCGACCGCGCCGAGCCGCGTGGCTTCGACGGCCGTCTCGACCGTGCCGTGACCGGACATCATGACGACCGGGGCCGTGAGGCCCTGCGCCTGCTGCCACTCGCGCAGCAGGCTGATGCCGTCCGTGTCCGGCATCCAGATGTCGAGGAGCACGAGGTCGGGTGCCTGCCGGGCGCAGGCGGCACGCGCCTCGGCCGCCGTTCCCGCCGTCTCCACTGCATATCCTTCTTCCGACAGGATCTCCCTGACGAGTTCACGGATGTCGTTCTCGTCATCGACGACGAGGATGCGCGCGTTAGTCATGCGCGTTCTCTCCTTGGCTCGAATGTTCCGCGCCCCGCGGCGTTGTTGTTGCTGCTGCTGTCGGTTCCGGCGTCGTGCAACGGCAGGTCGACGCAGACGCGTGCGCCGCCGGTGGCGCGGTTGTCGGCCTCGATGTGCCCGCCGTGCTCTTCGACGATCTTGCGCACGATCGCGAGGCCGAGCCCGGTGCCCTTGACCTTGGTCGTGACGTACGGGTCGAAGACCTGGCCGATCATCTCGCGCTGGAAGCCCGGCCCGTCGTCTTCCACGGCGATCTCGGCCACTTCCGTGTCGTCGCGCAACGCACGCCGCGTGGTGACAGAGATCGAACCCTGCCCCTGTCCTTCGAGCGCCTCGACGGCGTTCGTGAGCAGGTTGTTGAGCAGCTGGCGCAGGCGTCCCGCGTCGGCGACCACGGAATCGATCGCGGGGTCGAGCTGCACGTTGAGACGAATGCCGCGCATCGCGCCCTGGGCGCGGTAGAGGTCGCTGACCTCGGTGACCATGCGGTTCAGGTCGATCACGGCCATCTCGAGACGCGGGGCGCGTGCATATTCGCTGAAGGCGTTGACCATCTCCTTCATCGCCTCGACCTGCTGGACGATCGTCTCGGTGGCGCGTTCGAGCATCTGTGCGTCCTTCGGGTCGCTCATCGCCGGCAGCAGCTTGTGTCGCAGCCGCTCGGCGGAGAGACGGATCGGCGTGAGGGGATTCTTGATCTCGTGTGCGAGGCGCCGGGCGACCTCGCCCCACGCCGCCTCGCGCTGCGCCTGCAGCATCACCGTGATGTCGTCGAACACGAGCACGTAGCCGCCGGGGACGTCGCCCTCCGCGGGCAGCGGCGTGCAGGCGCACATCAGGATGCGGCGGCTCGTGCCGGCGACGAACGTGAACTGCTCGCGCCACTCGGTCGCGCCGCCGTCGATACGTTGCCGGCACGCGGCGGCGAACTGCCGCGCGAGTCCTTGCGGCTCGGCCCCGATCTCGTAGAACTCGGTGCCGACGCGCGTCTCGATGTCCTCGCCCACGATCATGCTGGCCGCACGGTTGGCCGTACGGATGCGCCAGTCGCGCTCGAGGGAGATCACGCCGGTCGAGAGACGGGCGAGGATGACCGCGAGGTTGGCCCGCTCGGTCTCGACGGCCTGCTGTGCGCGATGCGACTCCTCGCGCGCGCGCCGCAGCCGTTTGGTCATGTCGTTGAACGAGTGGACGAGAAAGCCCATCTCGTCGTGCGAGGTGAGCGGCAGCTTCGTGTCGAGGTCGCCCTGCGCGACGGCCCGCGTGCCCTGCACGAGGTCCTGGATCGGCTGCACGAGCCGCTGCGCCGTGAAGATCGCGCCGTACCACGCCGCGAGCAGCGACAGC
>JAJTCR010000008.1 GCA_021325695.1 Steroidobacteraceae bacterium
CCTGGCCGAGCGTGCCGCGGATGTCCTCGACCGTCGGGAAACAGGCCTCCTTGCGTCGCGTCGCGAGGTCCTGCGGGTTCAAGCTGAACTGGCGCTGGGTTTCCGAAAGCGAATCGAGCACGACGCCCGACGCGGTGCAGACGTTGAGCTTGGTGCCGCCTGGCAGGGCCGTGACGTACGGCTGCAGGCGGCGATAGCGCTCGATGCCGAACTCGGGCAGCACCAGCAGTTCGCTCGCGCGCGTGATCGGCATGTTGGCGGTCAGGTGTGGCGGGTCCATGCCCGTGTAGATCGCGTCCTCGGCGCCGTCGGGAAAGCCCGGGTTGACGTCAGCGTCGATCCAGTCGGCGATTGCGGCCGCCCACGTCGGTTCGAGCTCGACCATCGACAGGATCCGTTCGAACTGCTTGATCGCGAGCTCGTTCGGCGTGCCGTCCGAGAACACGAGGTTGTTGAGGTTGAAGCGACCCTGCACGTCCTCGAGTCGGCCCTCGACCGTGCCCACCCCTTCGTCGATCGGCAACGGCGGCATCTGCTGCGCCCAGGCCTCGCCGAAATGGTCCTGCTGCGAGTCCTGTGCGTCCTTGCGCAGGAAATCGGCTGCCCACGCCTCGGCGCCGAGCGCGACCTCGAAGCCCTGGTCCAACGCGAAGAGATTGGCGCTGCGCCGCTGGTCGACCATGCCGCGGAACGTCACGTTGATCGCCAGGATCGTCGCGAGCGCGACGATCAGCACTGCCGTGATCAGCGCGACGCCGCGCTGCCGGCGCGCACCTGCGGGTGATCGTGCGGCGCGCCTCACCCCGACACCTCCACGAGGCGGCGGATCACGCCCCAGTCGTCGAGATCGAGCGTGACCTCGACAGCGGCGGGACGCGCGCGCTCCTGCTCGAGCGGGCTCTGACCCTGGAGCACCGGCCAGCGATCGACCCATTCCCGCGCGGGCGTCATGAAACGGAATGTCACGCTGCGGACGCCCTTGAGCAGGTTGTAGCGCGTCGGCTCGGCGGTCTGCGTGCGGTCGAGCACGCGCCAGTAATCACGCCACAGCCCGTCCTGGTCCAGCCGGTAGGCCACGCGCTGCAAGGTCGGACGCGGCAGTCCGGCCGTGTTGGACCAGCCCGCGCGCGTGAACTCGAGCTTGTACTCGACCGAGTCGCCCGCGAGCACCGCGGGAACCCGCTGGTCGCCGATCGGCTCGCGGATCGGGCGCGGCTCGATCTGCGTGAGGTCTTGCGCGATCATCTGCACGGCGCGCTGCACCTCGCGCACGCGCTCGAGCCGCTGCTGCTGGTATTCGGCCTGCCGTTGCAGTTGCGTGTAGCCGGTCATCGACATCACGCCGACGATCGCGAAGATCGCAATCGCGACGAGCACCTCGAGCAGCGTGAAGCCGGCCGTACGCACGTGTCGCGGCACGGTCATTCCTCGTCCCCCGGTTCCGCCGGCTCCTCCGGGGGTGGGTTCGGCTGCGCGGGCTGGTTGGGCCGCCCGCCGTCGCCGTTGTCGTCACCGTCGTCGTCGTCCCCCGCGCCCTCGTTGTCGCCGCCGCTGCCCGGTGCACCGGAACCGGCCCACACCACGGCGCCGCCGCCCGCGGTGCTGATCGCTGTGCCGTAGAACCCCGACAACGTCGCGAGGGACGACGTTTCGGGTGAGGCCGCGAGCGCCACCCTGACGTCCATGCGACGCAGCGAGCGCACTTCTGTCTGCGTCACGCGCAGCGTCCAGCGCCAGCGCTCGTTCGCGAAATCGACCTCGCCTTTGGTCTCGGCGACGTCGGGCGCCGAGGCTTGCAGCCGACGCTCTGTCAGCAGGTTCATCGCAACCCAGTGCGCGAGCGTCTTCTCGCGCAGGTAGGTGCCGTTGCGGGTCGCCTGGTTTACGGCCGTGATCGCACCGAGCATGCCCAAGGCGACGATCACGAGCGCCGCGAGCACCTCGATCAGCGTGAAGCCACGGGCGATTCGTGTTTTTCCCGCCAGGGAAAAACCGGAGTGTCCCCCTTTCCCCGAAAAAACGAGCTGTCCGCAATTATCGGTCACGGGCGTCGCTCCCGCGCGTCGTCGTGCAGTTCGATGCGGCCGTCCAGCGTGCCGCTCACGCGACGTTGCTGGTCGGTGCCGTCGCGTGTGAAGACAACGTCGAATGGCACGATCTCGCCGGACGCCTGCAGGATGACGTGCGGGTAGATCGGTTCGTCCTCCGTCGCCGGCTGGCGCGGTTTCAATTGCACGTCGCGATCCTCGAGCCGCAGGCGCAGGCGCAGTCCCGCCGGCAGCATGCGTTCCCGCAGCAGCGGATCGCCGAGCACCGCGCGCCAGCGCTCGCTGCGGCCGTCGTACTCGAGGAACTCGAGGCTGGTCTCGTCGATCCGCAGCCCGAGGTCGCGGCTCTGCAGCAGCGCGTCCTCGCGTGCCTGGACCAGGATCGCCTGCAGCCGCTCGGCCTCCTGTTGCATCTCGTGGTCGCCGCCGAGCACGTTGACCGAGATCACGGCCATCGAGGTGATGATGCCGATGATGACGACGACGACCAGCAGCTCGAGCAGCGTGAAGCCCGAGGTGCGAGCGACGGCCCCGCGCAGCCGCGGGACTTTATTCGATGTTCCAGTTACCGATGTCGGCATCCGGGCCTTCGCCGCCGGGCTGGCCGTCTGCCCCGAGCGTGTAGAGGTCGTACTCGCCGCGCGTGCCCGGAGCGATGTAGGCGTAGTCGTTGCCCCACGGATCCTTCTTGATGCCGTCGATGTAGCCGCCTTCCTTCCAGTTGCGCACGTTCGGGTCGGCCGGACGCGTGACGAGCGACTGCAGGCCCTGCTCGGTGTTGGGGTAGCGGAAGTTGTCCATGCGATACAGGTTGAGCGCCGTTTCGTAGGCTCGGATGTCCTGTTTCGCCTTCGTCACGCGCGCGTCGTCGATCCGCCGGATCACGTTCGGCGCGACCAGCGCGGCGAGGATTCCGAGGATCACCACGACCACCATGATCTCGATGAGCGTGAAACCCAGGGCGCGGCGCCGGGTCGGTTGCGAAGTCGTGATGCTGCGTGATGCGAATGTCATGTCTCGGGCCGTGGCTGACGGTAAATTGAGAGAATCATAGCAAACACCCGGACCCGGACCGGCGCGCACCTCGATGGACCTCGACCGTCTCGCACATGCCGACGTCCGTGCATGGCGCGCGCCGCTCGCGCTGGCGGCGGTGCTCGTGCTCGTGCAATGGTTCGGCACGGTCGCGGGCCCGGCGCTCCGTTACGACCGCGCCGCCATCGTCACCGGCGGCGAGTGGCACCGGTTGCTCACGGGACACCTGATTCACCACGACGCCCCGCACCTTGCCTGGAACCTCGCGGGTCTCGCACTCGTCGCGTGGCTGTTCGTGCGCGAGTACACGACGCGCCAGTGGCTCGTGATCCTCATCGCTTCGACGGCCGTCGTGGATCTCGGGTTCCTCGTCTTCGAACCTCAGCTCGCGTGGTACGTCGGCTTTTCGGGCGTGTTGCACGGCCTGGCCGCCGCGGGCCTCGCCTGCTGGTGGCTGCGTCACCGCGACTCGATGACCTTGATCGCCTCGGCCGTCTTCGCCCTCAAGCTCGGCTGGGAGCACTCGTTCGGCGCAGTGCCGTTCACCGCGGAAACGCTGTCGATCCCGGTCGTCCACGCCGCCCACACCTATGGCGCGGTGGGCGGGGCGCTCGCCGGCGCGTGGCTGTGCCGAGCACGGCGGCGACCGGCGCCGTCGTTATAATCGCCCGTCCGGCCGGGACGGTCGCCACTGGACTTCGGGCAACATGAGCTTGGCATTCGTTTTCCCCGGCCAGGGGTCGCAGTCGGTCGGCATGCTGTCGGAGCTGGGGGCGGCCGAACCCGTCGTACGCCAGACGTTCGACGAGGCCAGCGAGGTCCTCGGTTACGACCTCTGGGCGCTCTGCCAGCACGGTCCGGAGTCGGAGCTCGGGTCCACCGAGCGCACGCAGCCGGCCATGCTCGCGGCCGGCGTCGCCACCTGGCGCGTCTGGCTCGACAAGGGCGGCGCCCGTCCGAGGGCAATGGCAGGGCACAGCCTCGGCGAGTATTCGGCGCTCGTCTGCTCCGACGCACTCGACTTCCGCACCGCGATCGACCTCGTGCGCTTTCGTGGGCAGGTCATGCAGCAGGCCGTGCCGGTCGGACAGGGAGCCATGGCGGCGGTCCTCGGCCTGGACGACGCCGAACTCGACGCCGCCTGTCGCGAGTCTGCGCAAGACGAAGTCGTCGAGCCGGTGAACTTCAACGCGCCGGGCCAGGTGGTGATCGCCGGTCACGCCACTGCGGTCAGTCGCGCCATCGACGCGGCAAAACGCCGGGGCGCCAAGCGCGCGGTGCTGTTGCCCGTGAGCGTGCCGTCGCACAGCAGCCTGATGGTCGGGGCAGCGCAGCAGCTCGCCGCGCGGCTGCGCGAGGTCGACGTGCGACTGCCGAACGTGCCGTCCGTCTACACGGTGGACGTGACCACGCACTCGAGCCCGGACGGCATCCGGCAGGCCCTCACGCAGCAACTCTATAAGCCGGTGCGCTGGGCCGACACGGTGCGCGCGATGATCGCGAGCGGCTGCACGGTCTTCGTCGAATGCGGACCGGGCAAGGTGCTGACCTCGCTCAACCGGCGCATCGAACGCAAGCCGGAACTCAGGATGCTGGCGCTCGACGACAGCGCATCGATCGCGGCCGCACTGGCCACCTGCGGGGAGGTCGCGCTATGACGCTCGCGAACGAAGTCGCCTTCATCACCGGGGCGACCCGCGGCATCGGCCGCGCCATTGCGCTCGAGCTCGGCCGCCGGGGCGCACGCCTCGTCGGCACCGCGACGACCGAGGCCGGCGCACAGGCGATCGACGCCTACCTGAAGGACGCTGGGCTGACCGGGCGCGGCGTCGTCCTGAACGTGGCGGACGGCGCCGCCGTCGAGGCGTGCTTCAAGGCGGTCGAAGCGGTCGAGGGCACGCCGTCGATCCTCGTCAACAACGCCGGCGTGACGCGCGACGGGCTGCTGATGCGCATGAGCGCCGAGGACTGGCAGGCCGTGCTCGACACCGACCTGAGCGCGGTGTACCGCACCTGCAAGGCGGTCATGCGCGGCATGATGAAGGCGCGCAGGGGACGCATCGTCAACATCGCGTCGGTGATCGGCGTGATGGGCAACGCCGGCCAGACCAATTACGCGGCGGCCAAGGCGGGCATGATCGGGTTCTCGAAGAGCCTCGCCCGCGAGGTGGGCTCGCGCAACATCACCGTGAACGTCGTCGCGCCGGGGTTCATCGTCACGGACATGACCGATTCGCTCGGCGAGGCGCAGAAAACTGCGCTGCTCGGCCAGGTGCCGCTCGGCCGACTCGGTTCGCCGGAAGACATCGCACACGCGGTGGCATTCCTGGCGTCACCGGAAGCGTCCTACGTCACCGGCGAGACCCTGCACGTAAATGGGGGTATGTACATGATATGAAAGGTTTTTCGGGGTAATTGGACCCCCGGGAAGCCTTAACATAGAATACGCGCCCCATGTCGGGCCGACCCAGGGCGGACCGGCTTTGGTTCATTTCCTTCCACAGGATTCCAACGACAATGAGCAGTATTGAACAGCGAGTGAAGGCGATCGTCGCCGAGCAACTGGGCGTCAAGGAGGAAGAGGTCACCAACGAGTCCTCTTTCGTCGACGATCTCGGTGCTGACTCGCTCGACACTGTCGAACTCGTGATGGCGCTCGAAGAGGAATTCGAGACCGAGATTCCGGACGAGGACGCCGAGAAGATCACGACCGTCCAGCAGGCCATCGACTACATCAACGAGCGTCGCACCCAGGCCTGAGGTGCGCCTCGTCGCCGGCCCGCCACGGAAGGCGGTGACGGCGCCGTCAATCAACGCGTAGCGTATTTCCAGGGGGACTCAGCTTGTCCAGGCGCAGGGTCGTCGTTACTGGTTTAGGCATCGTCTCCCCCGTGGGCAGCACCGTCGCGAAGGCCTGGGACGGCATCGTCAACGGTCGCAGCGGCATCGGCCCGATCACCAGGCTCGACGTGAGCGCGTTCCCCGCGCGCATCGGTGGCGAAGTCAGGGACTTCGATGCCGAGGAGTACATGTCGACCAAGGACGTCCGCAAGTTCGACCCGTTCGTGCCTTTCGGCTTCGCCACCGCGGTGCAGGCGATCCGTGACTCGGGCATCGAGATCACGGAGGCGAACTCGGCACGGATCGGCGTTGCGATCGGCGCGGGCATCGGCGGCCTCTCCACGATCGAGGACAACACGGCGAAATGGCTCGAAGCCAGGACGCCGCGCAGGATTTCGCCGTTCTTCATCCCGGGCAGCATCATCAATGCCGCGGCCGGGCAGGTCTCGATCCACTACGGGCTGCGTGGGCCGAACATCGCGCTCGTGACGGCCTGCACGACGTCCACGCACACGATCGGCATCGCCGGCCGTCTGATCCAGTACGGCGACGCCGACGTCATGGTCGCCGGCGGGGCCGAGATGGCGTTCACGCCGCTCGGCGTCGGCAGTTTCGGCCAGGCCAAGGCGCTGTCGCTCCGCAACGAGGAGCCGGAGCGTGCGAGCCGACCGTGGGACAGGGACCGCGACGGCTTCGTGATGGCCGAGGGCGGCGGTGCGGTCATCCTCGAGGAATACGAACACGCGAAGGCTCGCGGGGCGCGCATCTACGCCGAGCTCGCGGGCTTCGGCATGAGCGGTGACGCACACCACATCACGGCCCCGCCCGAGACGGGCGAAGGCGCGCGGCTCGCGATGGCGAATGCGATCAAGGATGCCGGGCTCGAGCCGCACGAGGTGGACTACATCAACGCGCACGCGACCTCGACCGAACTCGGCGACATCGCCGAGACGGTCGCGATCAAGCGTGCCCTCGGCGATCACGCGCGCAAGGTCGCGGTGAGTTCGACCAAGTCGATGACGGGTCACCTGCTCGGCGCCGCGGGCGTGGTCGAGGCGATCTTCTCGATCCTCGCGATCCGCGACGGCGTGCTGCCGCCCACGATCAACCTCGAGAACCCCGATCCGCAGTGCGACCTCGACTACGTGCCGCTGACCGCACGCCAGGCACCGGTCCGCGTCGCGCTGTCGAACTCGTTTGGCTTCGGCGGCACCAACGGCAGCCTGGTCTTCCGCGCGCTCAGCTGACGCGTGGCTGCGGCGGTCCCGACCGGCGTCGACCTGCTCGCGCTGCACGAGCGCTTCCCCGACCGCTACCCCGTCCTGCTCGAGAGCGTGAGCGGCGCCGAGGCGCTCGGTCGCACCGACCTGCTGTTCGCGTTACCCGGCGCACGGCTCCTGCAACGGTCCAACGGGTCCCTGGTGGCTGGCGACGCGCCGGCCCTTCCCGATGCGCACTTCCTCGATGCCCTCGACGCCTGGTTCTCGGAAGAAAGGCGTCGCTCGCAATTTTCCGAGGCCGGAAACCCAGGAGTGTCCCCATTTGCGGGTGGGTGGTTCCTGTACCTGGGGTACGAGCTTGCGCAGGACATCGAGCCCACGCTGCGCCTGCCGCGCTCGAAACTGCCGCGTGCGGTCGCGTGGCGCATGCAGGGGGCCGTGCTGCGGGACCGCGCGAGCGGCGCAGTGACGGTTCGAGCCGAGACCGGGGAGCTCCAGGCAACGCTGTCCGCACAGGTGGGGGCCGATCTCCGTGCAATCGCGCAGTCTGCGCCACGTGCGACACCGCCCGCGCTCGCGCTCAACGTGGGCGAGCAGGCACCGGCCGTGTTCACCGATGGCGTGCGGGAGGTGCTCGAGGCAATTGCACGTGGTGACGTCTACCAGGCCAACCTGTCGCGCTCGTGGCACGCACAGCTTGCTCCGGGCGCGACGGCGACCGACCTGTACCGCGCCCTGCGTCGCGCGAACCCTGCGCCGTTCGCCGCGATCGCCGACCTCGGCGACTTCACCGTCCTGAGTTCCTCACCCGAGCGGTTGCTGCAGCTGCGTGACGGCATCGCCAGCACGCGACCGATCGCGGGGACGCGCCCACGGGGACGCGACGCCGCGGCCGATGCCGAGCTCAAGCGCGAATTGCGGCTGAACGAAAAGGAGCAGGCCGAGCACGTGATGCTCGTCGACCTCGAGCGCAGCGACCTCGGGCGCATCTGCCGGGGCGGCACGGTGCAGGTCGACGAGTACATGACGATCGAGACCTACGCGACCGTGCACCACATCGTCTCGAACGTGCGCGGCGTGTTGCGCGACGACGTGACCCCGGGGCAGGCGATCGCGGCCGTGTTTCCCGGTGGCACGATCACGGGGTGCCCGAAGGTCCGCTGCATGCAGATCCTCGCCGACCTCGAGCGCGGACCCCGCGACGCGTACACCGGGTCGCTCGGCTATCTCGCCCTCGACGGCACGCTGGACCTCAACATCCTGATCCGTACGCTGACATTGCAGAACGGTGAGATCGGGTTTAGGACCGGCGCGGGCATCGTGGCAGACTCGGTGCCCGAGGCTGAACTGGCAGAAACGCGCGCCAAGGCGAACGGGATCCTGCGCGCACTGGGAGAACGCTCGTGATCGGACGGAGACTCGTGAACGGTGTCGAGGGCGGCACCATCTCGGCGGACGACCGTGGGCTGCAGTACGGCGACGGTCTGTTCGAGACCATGGCCGCCCTGAACGGCAAGGTGCGACGACTCGACATGCACCTGGCGCGGCTCGCCGAAGGCTGCCACCGCCTCCGCATGCCGATGCCGTCGTCCGACCAGATCGAATCGGACTGTGCGCGGGTGCTGGAAGGACTGGGTTCGGCGGTCGTGAAGCTCGTCGTCACGCGCGGACCCGGACCGCGCAGCTACATGCCGCCCGCGCAGCCCACGCTCACGCGCATCGTCGTCTCCACCGCGCAGCAGGTGTCCGAAGTCGAGTCGGGACGCCCGCTCAACGTGCGGATCTGCGAGACGCGTCTCGGTCGTAACCCGCGCCTCGCCGGCATCAAGCACATCAATCGCCTCGAGCAGGTGCTGGCCGGCGCGGAGTTGCGCGAGCCCCTCGTCGACGAGGGACTCATGCGGTCCACCGACGATCGACTGGTCTGCGCGACCGCGGCGAACCTGTTCATGGTGCACGCGGGCCGCCTGCTGACGCCGCAGATCAGCGACTGCGGCGTCTCCGGCGTGATGCGCGAGTCCGTGCTGCGGCTTGCGGCACAGCTGGGACTCGAGGTCGAGATCGGCGATTTCACGCTGGCCGACCTCGAACGCGCGGACGAATTCTTCCTGACCAACGCCGTGCGGGGCATCCGCCCGGTCGGGCACGTCGAAGGGCTCAAGACGTTCGTGCCCGGCCCGATGATCGCGCGACTGCGCGAGGCGCTCGAGACGCGATGATGAAGCTGCTGCGGCGCCTGCTCGCCATCGCGGTGGTCGTGGGCGCGCTCGTGCTCGTCGCAGGGTACCTGTTCGTACGGAACTGGCTCGACACGCCGCTTGCGATCGGCAATGAACCGGTCACGGTCGACGTCGCGCCGGGCCAGTCGCTCACGGCGGTGGCGGGAGACCTCGCGGCGGACGGCGTACTGACGCATCCACGACTGCTCGCGCTGTACGGCCGTTTCACCGGCGCCGACGCACGCATGCGGGCCGGCGAGTACGCGATCCAGCCAGGCGTGACGCCGGAGACGCTGCTGCAGCTGTTCGTGAACGGGGCCGTCGTGCAGCACTCGGTCACGATCGTGGAAGGGTGGACGTTCCGCGACCTGCGCAAGGCGATCGCCGACGAGGTGACCCTCCACCACACGACGGCCGACCTCTCGGACGCCGAGATCATGACGCGCCTCGGCGAGCAGGGCCGGCACCCCGAGGGGTTGTTCTTTCCGGATACGTACCTTTTCGGCAAGGGCACGCGCGACATCGACCTGCTGCGCCAGGCGCGCGACCGCATGCGCAAGGAACTGAGCGACGCCTGGGCCCGTCGCAAGCAGGACCTGCCGCTGCAGGACGAGTACCAGGCGTTGGTGCTGGCGTCGATCGTCGAGCGCGAGACGGGCGTGGCGGACGAGCGCGCCCGGATCGCCGGCGTCTTCGTCGAGCGGCTGCGGCGCGGCATGCGGCTGCAGACCGATCCCACGGTGATTTATGGCCTTGGCGAAAAGTTCGACGGCAACCTGCGGCGCGCAGACCTCGAGCGCGACGGACCTTACAATACCTACACGCGCGAAGGCCTGCCGCCGACGCCAATCGCACTGCCGGGGAAAGGCGCGCTCGACGCCGCCGTGCAGCCCGACGAGCGCGGCGAGCTCTTTTTCGTCGCGACGGGTACCGGCGACGGTGCGCACGTGTTCTCGAAAACGCTGGCGGAGCACGAGGCGGCGGTGAAGCAATACCTGGTGCGCTATCGACAGCAACTGCAGAAGGGTCGTTGAGTGGCCGGCCGGTTCATCACGTTCGAAGGCGGCGAGGGCGTCGGCAAGTCGACGCAGCTCGAGCGCGCGGCCGGCTGGCTGCGCGCATCGGGCGTGCAGGTCGTGGTCACGCGGGAGCCCGGCGGCACGCCCCGGGCGGAGCTGCTGCGGCGAGTGCTGCTCGAGCGCACCGACGACGAGCTGATGCCACCGTCGTGCGAGCTGCTGCTGATGTTCGCGGCACGCGCGACGCACCTCGCGAACCTGGTCGAACCCGCCGTCGCGCGCGGCGCGTGGGTGCTTTGCGACCGCTTCACCGACGCGACGTATGCCTATCAGGGCGGCGGTCGCGGCGTCGCGGATCCGGACATCGACGCGCTCGTGCGGATCGTGCATCCGCGGCGGCAACCCGACCTCACACTGCTGCTCGACGCACCGGTCGAGCTCGGCCTGACGCGGGCGCGGGCGCGCAACGGGGCGGCGGGCCCGGATCGCTTCGAGACCGAGCGCAGCGAGTTCTTCGAGCGCGTCCGGCGGCGGTACCTCGAGCGTGCGGCACGTGAGCCCGGACGCTTTCGCGTGATCGATGCCGCCGGGACGCCCGAAGCGGTGGAGGCGAAAGTCCGCGGCGCACTGGCCGCATTGCGTGATCCCGTGGCGGGCGCGTCGTGAAGTCCACGCCCGCCGACCGCACCGACGACCGCGACGACGACGTGCTGGCGCCGCCGCCGATCGATCTGTTGCCCTGGCACGCGACGGCCTGCGACCGGCTGAGCGGCGCCGTGGCGGCCGGGCGTCTGCCCCACGGCCTGTTGCTGCAGGGGCCGGCCGGCGTCGGCAAGGAACGCTTCGCGTCCGCGCTGGCGGCGGCGTTGTGCTGCAGCGGTCGTGGTGCTCGAGTCGAAGCGTGCGGCCAGTGCCCAGAGTGTGCATTGAGCCGCGCCGGCAACCATCCCGACGTGCACTGGGTCCGGCCGCTCGAGGAAAAGAAGACCATCGGCGTCGACCAGGTTCGCGACGTGTGCGAGCACCTCGCGATGACGAGCATGCGCAGCGGACACCGTGTCGCGATCGTCACGCCGGCGGACCGCTTGACGGTGCAGGCGCAGAACGCGCTGCTCAAGACGCTCGAGGAGCCGGCACCCCGTACGGTGATCGTGCTGGTGACCGCGCGTCCGTCGGCGCTCCTGGCGACGCTGCGCAGCCGGTGCCAGCGTGTCGAAGTCGCGCGGCCCGTGCCGGCCGTGGCCGCTCGCTGGCTCGCCGAGGCACTGGGGCGGCCGGCGTCGCCGCGCCTGCTCGCACTGGCCGGCGGCGCTCCGCTCAAGGCGGTCGGCCTGGCGCCGCACTTCGATGAACTCGAGCGGCAGATGATCGCGTTGCTGGACGCGTTGCTGGGCGATCGCATCGACGTCACCCGCGCAGCCGCGGACATGCAGGGCGAGGGACTGCTGGCCCGCCTGGACTGGCTCGAAAACTGGCTCGGCACGGCCCTCCAGCGCGCGGCCGGCGTGGGCGATGAGACGGCCCTCACGATTCGGGCCGGTTCTCCCTTGCAAAGGGCCACCTCCGAGTTGAACATAACTGCGGCGTTCCAGGTGCTGGACCGCCTGCGCGAGGCTCGCCGACTGCTGGAAGGCTCGGCCTCCGCGCCCCTGGTGGTCGAAACCGTGCTGCTCGAGTTGCGGGCCGCGGTCAGGCCGCGCTGACGGAGCCGCAAGGAAAACGATGGCCGCGCCCGCGACGAGACAGCCGAACAAGCCCGGTCTGCTGACGCTCACGATCAAGGACAAGAGCGCGCTGTACCTTGCCTACATGCCGTTCGTGAAGAACGGCGGGCTGTTCATTCCGACGAGCAGCAACTACCGCCTCGGCGACGAGGTGTTCATGCTGCTCAACCTGATGGGCGAGGACGAGAAGTTGCCCGTGGCCGGTCGCGTGATCTGGATGACCCCCAAGGGCGCGCAGGGCAAGCGCACCGCCGGCATCGGCGTGCAGTTCAGCGAACAGGACCGCGGCCAGACCCAGCGCAAGATCGAGTCCTACCTCGCCGGGGCACTCGGCGGCGACAAGCCGACGCACACCATGTAGGAAGCGATTAGTGATTAGTGATCAGTCAGAACGAGAAAGGCCGGCAATGC
>JAJTCR010000307.1 GCA_021325695.1 Steroidobacteraceae bacterium
TGCGCTGGGACGAGACCGACGGCTCGGTCTCCGTGTTCCGCCAGCCCGCGATGAACGCCAACGGCCACACGGTCGACCTGCAGGGCCGCCTCGTGTCCTGCGAGCACCGCGGCCGCTGCATCTCGCGCACCGAGCACGACGGCTCGCGCACGGTGCTCGCGTCGCACTTCGAGGGAAAGCGGCTGAACTCGCCGAACGACGTGATCGTGAAGTCCGACGGCAGCGTCTGGTTCAGCGACCCGAGCTACGGCATCGACAGCGACTACGAAGGCGACGCGTCGCCGAGCGAGCAGGGCGCGCAGCGCGTCTACCGCCTCGACCCGGCCTCGGGTGCGCTGACGGTCGCCGCGGACGACTTCGTGCAGCCCAACGG
The DNA here is from genome assembly GCA_021325695.1 of Steroidobacteraceae bacterium. Lineage (GTDB taxonomy): Bacteria > Pseudomonadota > Gammaproteobacteria > Steroidobacterales > Steroidobacteraceae > RPQJ01. The sequence continues at coordinate 374 of JAJTCR010000307.1, forward strand.
CCTCGCCTTCTCGCCGGACGAGTCGCTGCTGTACATCGCCGACACCGGCGCGACGCACGTGAAGGGCGGCCCGCACCACGTGCGCAAGTTCCGCGTCGACGCGAAGGGCACGCTGACCGGCGGCGAGGTGTTCGCGACCTGCCCCGTCGGCTTATACGACGGCTTCCGCGTCGACGTGCACGGCAACCTGTGGCTGTCGGCCGGCGACGGCGTGCACTGCCACGCGAGCGACGGCGCGCTCCTCGGAAAGGTGCTGATCCCGGAGACCGTGTCCAACGTCTGCTTCGGCGGCGCCAAGCGCAACCGCCTGTTCATCTGCGGCACGACCTCGCTGTACTCTGTCTACCTGAACACCCGCGGCGCCGGGCGCTAGTCAGCGTCCCTCCTGATGCTGTCGGCCGTAGACCAGCAGCATGGCGATGATCACGGCGCCGTAGATGATCTGGCGGCCGGCCTCGGGCATCTGCAGCACGCTGAGCATGCTCTGGAGCAGCACGATGAGGATGGTGCCGAGGACGGTGCCGAGGTACGTCCCGCGCCCGCCCATGATGTTGGTCCCGCCGATCACCACCGCGGCGATGGCCGGCATGAGGTAATCGTTGCCCATGGCCTGGTAGGCCTTGTGCGAGAAACCTGCGAGCAGCATCCCGGTCATGGCGGAGCACACGCCGCACATCACGAACGCGCCGATCAGCACCAGGTGCGTTCTGACGCCCGATAGGTAAACGGCCTGCTCCTGGTTGCCCACGGCATAGATGTAGCGGCCGAGCGCGGTCCTCTTCAGAACGAACGTGGCGACGCCGCCGACCAGGATCCAGACGAACAGCGAGTTCGGGATGGAGAGCGTCTTGCCCACGGCCAGGACCTCCATCCACGCCGGTGCCTCGCTGCGCGGAGCGAAGCCGCCCGTGTAGAGCACCATCAGCCCCTGAAGCACGGTGTTCGTGCCCAGCGTGAAGATCATCGAGGGCACGCGCAGGTAGGCCACGCCGAGCCCGTTCAAGAGACCCGCGGCGGCGCCGACGGCTAGGCCGCAGGGCAACGCGGCCCAGCCGCCCATCCCCGCGGCCAGCATGGCGCTCGAGGTGAGCACCCACGGCAGCGAGAGATCGATGTGACCGAGCAGGATCACGATCATCATGCCCGTGGCGGCCACGCCCAGGAAGGCCGCGATCTGCAGCTGTTGCAGGATGTAATACGGGCTCAGGAAGCTCAGCGTGCCCTGGGTGACCAGCGTGCCGATCGAGCCGCACACGAGCACGACGCCGATCGACAGCAGCGCGTACCAGGTCGGCTTGTCGATCTCGCCGAGTCGGCTCTTGAGGGAGAGGGGCTGTTGCATCGAGCTCACCTGAAGACGTGCAGCCGGTTCTTGACGCGGATGACCCAGAGCGCGCCGAGGCAGACGGCCGCGAGCAGGATGAGGCCCTCGAACAGCGGCTGGTAGAGCGGGTTGGCGAGCAGGCCCAGCGCCGAGCCCTCGTCGAAGACGCGGAAGTTGAAGGCGACGGAGCGGAGCACCAGCGCGCCGAAGAGTGATCCGATGGCGCCGCCGATCCCCCCGTACAACGAGGTGCCGCCGATCACGACGCTGGCGATGGAGTTCAGCGTGTAGGAGCCGGCTTGCGGGATGTCGGCGTTGCCCGACGTCGTTTGCAGCGCGAGGTAGAGGCCGCCGACGCTGGCGAAGAACCCCGACAGCGTGTACGCGGCCAGCTTGACGCGCTTGATGCGGACGCCCGACATGTACGCCGCCTCCTGCGACGCGCCGACGGCATAAGCGCCGAGGCCGTAGCGGGTGCGGCGGTAGTAGGCCCAGAGCAGCGCGAGCAGCGCCATCCAGATCGCGGGCGACGGGATCTGGCCGACGAAGCCCAGCGCGCCGTCGAGGGGGGCGGCGCCCGCGACCTGCAGCAGCTCGTTGAGATCGAAGGTGGCCGCGAACGCCAGATCGCCGTCGACCTGGCCGCCGGGCGTCGGTCTCAGGAACAGCGCGACGCCGAGGAAGATCGTGCCCGAGGCCAGGGTGGCGATGATCGGTTGCAGGCGGCCATAGACCACGAGGCAGCCGTTGAGCAGGCCCGCCGCCATGCCCACGGCCAGGCACAGCAGGATGCCCAGGAACATCGTGAGCGCGCTGCCCGCAAGGACGTGCGAGGCCACGCAGTTGACGAGCGTGATCACCGCGCCCACCGACAGATCCAGGCCGCCGGTCAGCACGGGGATCGTCTGGGCCATGGCCGCCGCCACCAGCACGAACGACTCGTTGGCGTTCTGCCCGATCAGCGGCGCGCTGAAGCCCTTGGGATGCGACAGCGAGTAGAGCCCGTAGAACAAGATGCACAGACCGACGGCCACGAGCAGGCCCTGGTTCTGGCGCAGGCGGAGCTTCCAGTCCTTCATCGTGCCTCCGATGGCGCGCGTTCGTCTCCGCGCTTCGCGGGCTCAGGCCCGCCGCGCAGACCGAGGGCCAGGTCCAGGATGTTCTTTTCGGTGATGTCGGGCCCCACGAGCTCGCCCTGCACGCGGTTCCGGTAAAGGATGAGCACGCGATCACAGCAGCCGATCAGCTCGTCGTAGTCCGTGCTGTAGAAGAGGATGGACGTGCCGGCGTCCGCCAGCTCGCGGAGCAGCTGGTAGATCTCCTGCTTCGTGCCGACGTCGATGCCGCGGGTGGGATCGTTGAGCATCAGCAGCCGCGGCTCCGTCATGAGCCACTTGGCCAGCACGACCTTCTGCTGGTTGCCGCCGGACAGCGACGACACCGGGTGGTCGGGCGAGCCGATCTTGATCTGGATGCGGCGCACCATCTCGTCGACGCGCGCGGCCTCGCGCCGGCGGTCGAGCACCACGCCGCTCGTGAACCTGTCGAGCGACGCCAGCGACAGGTTCGTGGCGATGGACATCGGCAACATCAGGCCTTCGGTCTTCCTGTCCTCCGGCACGAGGGCGATGCCGTGCGCGCGGTCCTTGGCCTGGCGCGGGCTCGCCAGCTTGACCGGCTTGCCGTCGATCTTGATCTCGCCGCGCACATCCCTGAGCACGCCGAACAAGCCGAGGAGCAGCTCGCGCTGGCCCTGGCCGTCGAGCCCGCCGATGCCGA
>JAJTCR010000308.1 GCA_021325695.1 Steroidobacteraceae bacterium
CCACAGCACGGGATTGCCGCCGAATGGAGCCGTGAACAGTTCGTGGACATAGCCGCCCGCGCCCTTGGCCTTGAAACTGTAGAAGAGCACGACGGCGAGCACCGTCAGCGACATCGCGAACGTCGTGTTGGCATCCGCCGTGGGCACGGCGCGCCAGTAATGAATGCCGAACCAGCCCGCGACCACGCCCGGCAGGTCGAGCGGCAGCAGATCCATCGCGTTCATGAGAAACACCCACACGAAGATAGTGAGGGCGAGGGGTGCGAGAAACGAGCGGTCGAGGTGAAAAACTTCCTTGACCGTGGTGTCGATGAATTCGACCACCATTTCGACGAAGGCCTGCCACTTGCCCGGCACGCCGGCGGTGGCCTTGCGTGCCGCGGAATGGAACAACAGCAGCGTCGCGAGCCCGAGCAGCACGGACATGACGATCGTGTCGACGTGGAAGGACCAGAAGCCTTCGCCGACCTTCAGGTGAGTCAGGTGGTGGGTGATGTACTCGGTACTGTTCGCGGGGCCTGCGGCGTGCTCAGCAGCGGACATGTCTGTTTCCCACTCCGACTCGACTTAACTGTTCTGCTTCGTCGTCGCCGACCCGCCGTTCGCCCGGGCCGCACCGATCCAGTAGCCGACGAAGGTCGCGGCGTACGCGACGATCAGCGGCACCGCCTCGACCTGCGGCGAGCGGAGCGCCATCACCAGCAGCGCGACGGTGAAGCCCACCTTGACCAGCCATCCGGTCAGGAACCCGATGGCGGCCTGCGCGGCCGAGACGCCCTCGCCGTGCCGAAGCATCGCGAGGGCCATCAGCGACGTCGCTGCAACGCCGATTCCGGTGCCCAGCAGCGCAGACGCGCCGGCACGAGCACCTTCGATCGCGTGGCAGACGATCGCGACGAGCGCCCCGACCAGGACCTGACTCAGCACGACGGACAGCGCCTGGCGCCGGCCCTTTTGCACGTCAGGGTTGCTCAAGGCTTCACCCAGCTTCCGGGCAACAAAAAAGCCACGTCATGCCGGCTCGCCCGGCCACGGGTGGCGTCTGGATACGTTACCCGGGGCGGCTCACGCCGAGGCGTGGCCTCCGGAAAGGCGCGGCAGTATAGGGGGGTTTTTGCAGTGCTTCAAATGCGGAAAAACCGCTGCAGAAGTGATCAGTGAACAGTGACCAGTGACTGGTCGGAGGTGCGCTCCTGACGCGCCGCTCCTCACGTCTCGCGGCTCTGTCCGGGGGGTCGGCCGACCGTTGGCTGAGGGCCCTTGGACGATGCTACGTTAGCAATCTTTTCTTACTATTCACTATTCACTAGTCACTGGTCACTTTCGCGATTACGTAAATTATTCACTAATGCTTCACTGTATGTGCGCAAGGATCCCGTCGAGTTCGTCCAGGCTGTTGTAGTTGATTACGAGCTTGCCCTTGCCCGACGTCGCGTGCTGCAGGTTCACCTTTGCGCCGAGCTTGTCGGCGAGGTCGTGTTCGAGCTTGGTGATGTTCGGGTCGGGTCGCTCTGGCTCCCGCCTGTCGGTGTGCGCGCCGTGCGCGAGCATGCGCTTCACCAGCGCCTCCGTCTCACGCACGGAGAGGCCCTTCTTCGCGACCAGCGCGCCGACTTCGATCTGTTGCCGCGCGTTGGTCAGTCCGAGCAGCGCTCGTGCGTGACCCATCTCGAGCTGGCGATGTTCGACGAGCGTCTTCACTTCATCGGCCAGTTCGAGCAGTCGCAACAGGTTGCTTACCGCGGCACGCGATCGTCCGACCGCGTCCGCGGCCTGCTGGTGCGTCACGCCGAATTCGCGGACCAGCCGATCGAGCGCACGTGCTTCTTCGAGTGGATTCAAGTTCTCGCGCTGGATGTTCTCGATCAGCGACATCGCGACGGCCGCCTCGTCGGGCACGATCCGCACGACCGCGGGGATGTCGTGCAGGCCCGCCATCTGCGCGGCGCGCCAGCGTCGCTCGCCGGCGATGATTTCGTAGCGCAGCGGTTCGCCGGTGCGCTGCGCCGCCAGCGGTCGCACCACGATGGGCTGCACGACCCCCTGCGCCTTGATCGAGTCCGCGAGCTCCTGCAGGGTTTCGGGCCGCATGTCGAGGCGCGGTTGGTAGCGGCCCCGCTGCAGCAGGTCGACCGGCAGGCGAGCCAGGTCCTCGTCCCGCGGCGCCGCGGGCTTCGACGGCTCAGCGGTGGCGGCCGGTGCTCCGTCCGCAGGCACCGTGCTCGCCGGCGCCGTCGCCGCGGCCGACGGGCTCACGGCCACGGAGCCGAGCAGTGCCTCGAGGCCCCGGCCGAGGGAAGGTCGCTTGGTTGCCATAGCGGACTATTATGCCGCTACTGCGCCGGTTCTTCGTCGCCCTGCTCGGCTGCGACGGGACCGGCCGCGAGTTCTTCCTCGCGCCGGATCATTTCGCCCGCGAGTGCGAGGTAGGCGAGCGCGCCGCGCGAGTCCTTGTCGTGGTACAGCACGGCCTTGCCGAAACTCGGCGCTTCCGCGAGTCGCACGTTGCGCGGGATCACCGTGCGGAAGACCTTTTCGCCAAAGTGCATGAGCAGCTGGCCCGAGACCTCGTTCGAGAGGTTGTTGCGCGGGTCGAACATCGTGCGCAGGATGCCTTCGAGCTCGAGGTCCGTGTTCACGCTGGCGCGGATCTGCTCGACGGTGTTCATGAGCGCCGACAGGCCCTCGAGGGCGTAGTACTCGCACTGCATCGGCACCAGCACGCTGTCGGCCGCGACGAGCGCGTTGAGCGTCAGCAGGTTCAGCGAGGGCGGGCAGTCGATGAGCACGACGTCGTAGTGGTCGCGCACCGGCTTGAGCGCGTTGCGCAGGCGCACTTCGCGCCCGATCATCGTCATGAGCTGCACTTCGGCCGCGACCAGGTCCTGGTTGCCAGGCACCAGCGTGAAGTGGCCCGGATCGACCGGCACCATCGCCGCGGCGAGCTCGCAGTCCCCGAGCAGCACGTCCGTCATGGAGAGTTCGAGGCTGCGCTTGTCGATGCCGCAACCCATCGTCGCGTTGCCCTGCGGGTCGCAGTCGAGCAGCAGCACCTTGCGCTGCGTCGCGGCCAGCGAAGCGGCAAGGTTCACGGCGGTCGTGGTCTTGCCGACCCCGCCTTTCTGGTTCGCGACCGCGATGACCCGTTTCATGGAACGGGAAGGATAACCTCTCCTGCCGCGGCGGGAGAGGTCGGCCGCCGGCCGGGTGGGGTGGCTAGACTTTCTCGTGGGAATGCGCCAGCTCGACGAGGTGCCGTTCCTCCTCGAGCCCTGGCACACGCAGTGGATGTACCCCGATCACCTTCCAGCCGTTGAGCTTTCTCGCCATCTCGTCCGTGGGGTAGCGTCCCTTCATTGCGAGCAGGCGGCCGCCGGCGGCGACGAGCGCGCCTGCATTCCGGACCAGGTCCGCGAGCGGGCCCACCGCTCGCGCGATCACGGTGTCGAACTGGCCCCACTCGTCGACGAGGTCGAGGTGGGCGAGCAGCCGGGCGGCCTGCCGTTCGTCGAGTTCGAGGCCCAGCGTGCGGGCGCCGTCGAAAAGGTCGGTCATCGCGTTAGGATACCGTTTCGATGCGACCCGCAGCGTGCAACGACATGACCATCGAGCTCCGCCCCGAACGTCCCGGCGACGAAGACGCGATCCATGCCGTGACGACGGCGGCGTTTCTCGAGGCTCCGCACACGGGTCACACCGAGCAGTTCATCGTTCGGGAACTGCGCCGGTCCGGCCAGCTCACCGTGTC
>JAJTCR010000309.1 GCA_021325695.1 Steroidobacteraceae bacterium
CCGGTCGCAAACGCAACCTGCCCGCGGTCGCCACGGAACTCAACTCAAGGCTCAAGTTGATCTGCAACACGGCCGGCTCCGAGAAGCAGGCCCGGGCCGAGATGCGCGAGCAGTTCGCGCTCTTCGCGCGCTACGGCGTTCCGAACCCGAAGGCCGAGCAACTGTTACTCACGCTCGTCACGAAGGCATTCCACCCGGGCAAGCACTGACGCTGACGCCCGGATCGACATGACGCGCGGACCCGTGTGGTTCAGCCCGTCGGTGCGGGCGGGGGCTCTTCCTTCTTCTGCTGGCGCCGCTGCTGCTTTTCCTCGCGCTTCTTGCGCGCGGCTTCCTCGCGCCGCTTCTTGTCCTGTGAGTAGTTCGGGGGTCTGGCCATCGATGCTCCGGGGGTTGGTGGTTACGGCGCCGCTGGAAGCCTGCCATCGCGCGCAGGGCTCAAGGCCACATGATGCCGGTAAATGCTCGCGTAAAAAAAGCCTTATCGCATCAATTCAGTGGTCGCACTAGCCACGCGCCCCAGCGCCGCCACGCAGGAACACACGCACGGCACCGAGGTACGCGGGGGACAGGTCCAGCGTGTTGTGTCCAACGCCCGGCACGACGACGACTTTGGCCTGCCCGGTCGCAAACGCCGCAGCGAGCGATTCCGAGCGTGCTCGCGGGATGATCTCATCCTCTGCTGCGATCACGATGAGCACGGGCGCCGTCACTTCACGGGCCATAGCCACCGAGTCGTACCGATCACGGAGCAAGATCCCGACCGGCAGCCAACGGAAGTAGACGCGCGCGACGTTGACGAGGCTGTCGAACGCGGTGACCAAAACCAGCCGCTCGACCGGTCGTGAGCTCGCCAGGTGTACCGCGACTCCGCTGCCGAGACTGCGACCGATCACGGCAATCCCGGTGTGGCTCCGCCTCACGTGATCGAAGATCGCGATCGCATCGTCGCGGAGGCCGGCCTCGGAGGGCCGCCCGGAGCTGCCGCCGTAGCCTCGATAGTTGACGAAAAAAAGCGAGCGATCCGGAAACATCTCAGCGAACCTGTCGATGTTCCCGGCGACGTCCTCGGCGTTGCCCCCGAAGTAAAGCACGGCGCTCGACCCCGGACGCGGAACCGCCCAGACCTTGATGCGCTCGCCCGAGCTGTCGACCCACACGGCCTGCGCACGCGGCGCCTCCGACGTCGGCGGCGTCGGAAAATAGATCCGTGCCCGTTGCGTCGCGTACACCCACGCGCACAGCAGCACGTAGGCGACCACCGCCGCGGCGACGAAAGGCAACACGACCCGGGCGAGTCCCATGACAGGTTCCAAACCGGGAGTCCGGCGGATCAGTTCGACGCCAGTCGCTGCACGGCGACCTTGAAGCGAGACTCGACCGCGTCGCGAGCCACGTGCCGGCCGCGACGGACGACGCAGTGGCCGTGCCGCCAGACGCGGTCGACCGGACTGCTGCGCGTTCCGAAGATCCAGCTGTCGAGGATGGCATCGCCGGACCGGCCGATCAGCCCGACGTGGGTCGGGTCGAGTGTAAACACGTCGGCAGGCTCGCCCGGCGAGATCCCCGTCGGCCCGCTCGCACGCCGCCCCACCGCCTGGGCGCCACCCGCGAGCGCGGCATCGAACAGCGTGCGGCCGGTCGACGCGCCCGTGCGCGAGGCGAGCACGTTGCGCGACCGGTGCAGGAGCCGCTGGCCGTATTCCAGGGTCCGCAGCTCGACCGCCGCGTCGATCATCACGTTCGAATCGGTGCCGATGCCGAACCGTCCGCCTCGAGCCGTGTAGGGCAGGGCGGGGAAGATCCCGTCGCCCAGGTCGGACTCGGTCACCGGGCACAGCCCGACGACGGCGCCGCGGTCGACGATGCCCCGGATCTCGGCGTCGTCGATGTGCGTGGCGTGCACCAGGCACCACCGCGCGTCGACGTCAGCGTGATCGAGCAGCCAGGCGACCGGTCGCTGGCCGCTCCATGCGACACAGTCCTCGACTTCGCGCACCTGCTCCGCCGCATGAATGTGCAGCGGGGCGTGCGGACGCAACGCTGCGACGGCGGCGAGCTCACGCGGGTTCACGGCGCGCAGGCTGTGCGGTGCGACCCCGACCACGGCATCCGGCAGTCTGCGCGCGTGCTGCTCGGCCGCGTCGAGCAGGCGCTCGAAGTCATCGAGGCCGCAAACGAATCGCCGCTGTCCCGGTGACGGCGGCAGTTCGCCGAAACTCGCATGTGCGTAGAACACCGGCAGCAGCGTCAACCCGATGCCGGTCTGCTCGGCGGCGGCGACGACCTGTGCTGCGAGTTCGCCGACGTCGTCGTACGGTCGGCCGTCGACCGCATGGTGGACGTAGTGAAACTCACCCACGCGCGTGAACCCGGACTCGAGCATCTCGACGAACGCGAGCGCCGAGATTGCTTGCACGTCGTCCGGCCCGAGACGACCGACGAAGTGGTACATCACCTCGCGCCAGGTCCAGAAGTTGTCGTTCTCCGGGCCGCGTTGTCCCGTGAGGCCCGCCATCGCCCGCTGGAAGCCATGGCTGTGCACATTCGCCAGCCCCGGCAGCGCGATCGCGTGATGGCGTTCGTCGTCGTCGCTCGCGGTCACGTCGTGCTCGACCTCGGCGATCCACCCGTCGCGCACGCGCACGCGCACCGAGCGTGCCCAGCCGCTCGGCAGCAGCGCGACCTCGAACCAGAGCCTCGCATCCCGCGACGTCACTGGACGGCATCCCCCCGTTTGGTTATGTATGGGCCGACACACTAACCGACCCGTCTGCTCCGAAACAGAGGCCGCCCGACACCTGCGTCGCCCGCCGCGAGGAGTCCACGCGTGACGTCCGCGTCGCGTCCATCCTGGCTCGAACTGACCGTCGGCGACGCGGCCGTGATGGTCAGCATTCCACACTCCGGCACGGACATTCCTGCGTCGATCGAAGCGGGGCTCGTCGATCCCTGGCTCGCCCGGAAGGACACCGACTGGTGGCTCGAGTCGCTCTACGACTTCGTGCCCGCACTCGGCGTGACGCGATTGCGGACGCGGATGTCGCGGACCGTGATCGACGCCAACCGGGACCCGAGCGGGGCGTCGCTCTACCCGGGCCAGGCCACGACGGAGCTGTGTCCGTCGACGACGTTCGACGGCGAGCCGCTGTACCGCGTGGACGCGCCCGTGTCGGCGGCGGAGGTCGACGCGCGTCGCCGCGAATTCTTCCAACCCTATCACCGCGCGCTGGCGGAAGCGCTCGAGCGCCTGCGTGCGCGACACGAGCGCGTCGTGCTGCTCGAGGCGCATTCGATCCGCTCGCGCGTGCCACGCCTGTTCGAGGGTGAGTTGCCGCACCTGAACCTCGGCACGAATTCCGGGCGCAGCTGTGCACCGGAGCTGGCCGATCAACTGGCCCGCGTCTGCGGCGCTTCCGGGTTCACGCACGTGGTCGACG
>JAJTCR010000310.1 GCA_021325695.1 Steroidobacteraceae bacterium
GGCACGCGCAGGTCACCGAGCGTGATGTCTCCGATCATCCTGGATCCCATGACGACGTTCGGTTCGGCCATCGCTGCACCCCCGTCCTTGTTGGCGCGCGCGCATATTATGCCCCCGTCGCGCCGTGAACGCGGCGCGGGAAATGCCGGCATGTGGCAGGATCAGGCCGCCTGCTGCAGCTGTCGCCACGACAGCGGCGCGCGTCCGAACCAGTGCAGTTCCACGGCCAGCGCGGCGACCTCCCCGACGATGACGAGTGCCGGGGACTTCACCTGCGCGGCGCGACCCGCGGTCTCGAGTTCGCCCAGCGTGGCGAGCACCACGCGCTGCTCTGGGCGAGAGCCGTTCTCTACGATGGCCACTGGCGTCTGCGGGGATCGACCGTGCTCGATCAGCCGAGCGCGGATGCGGTCGAGTCCCGCCACGCCCATGTAAAGTGCGATCGTTTGACGCTCCCGACCCAGCGCCGACCAGTCGAGCGTGTCGAGTGAATCGCCGCAGTGCGCCGTGACGAGTCGCACGGACTGCGCGTGCTCGCGGTGCGTGAGTGGAATACCGGCATAGGCGCCGCAGGCGATGGCGGCCGTGATGCCGGGCACGACTTCGAACGGGATGCCGTGTGCCGCGAGGAATTCGAGCTCCTCGCCGCCCCGGCCGAAAATGAACGGGTCGCCGCCTTTCAGCCGCACGACGCGACGACCGGCGCGTGCGTGCTCGAGCATCAGCTCGTGAATGGTGTCCTGGGTCACCGAATGGTCGTGGGCGGCCTTGCCGACGCCGATCTTCACGGCGTCCCGCCGCGCCAGCTCGAGCACCTCGTTCGAGACGAGCCGGTCGTGCAGGATCACGTCGGCGTCCTGTAGCGCGCGCAGCCCGTTCAGCGTGAGCAGGCCTGCGTCGCCGGGCCCCGCGCCCACCAGCACGACCGAGCCGCGTGGCGACGTCGACCCGCGCGCGAGCTCGCTCTCGAGTGCGCGTTCGGCCGCCTCGACGTTGCGACGCCGCACGAGGTCGGCCACGGACCCGCGCAGGAGCCGCTCGTAGAAGCGTCGTCGCGCGGCGACGTCGGGCAGGCGTTGCTTGATCCGGCCGCGCCAGCGCTCGAGCAACGCGGCGAACTGGCCGAGGGAGCCGTCGAACAGGCTTTCGATGCGCTCCCGCACCGCTCGCGCGAGCACGGGGGCGACGCCGCCCGAGGAAATCGCGATGACGAGCGGGGAACGGTCGACGATCGCGGGCACGATGAAGCTCGAAAGCTCGGCCACGTCGACGACGTTGACGAGCACGTTGCGCTCCCGGCCCGTCGCGGCGACGCGTGCGTTGACCGCCGGGTCGTCGGTGGCGGCGATCGCCAGAACGACACCGTCGAAGTGCCCGGCACGGAACGTTTCGCGACGCAGCGTCAGCCGGCCCTCATCGCGTCCCTCTTCCGCCATTCGCGCGAGGGCGGCGCCGATGTCCGGCGCGACGACCGTCACCTGCGCGCCGGCCTCGAGCAGCAGGCGCACCTTGCGTACTGCCACGATGCCGCCGCCCACGACCAGCACGCGCCGGTCGTGCAGGTCCGCGAAGAGCGGGAAGTAGCGCACGGCGCGCCTCAGCCCTCGAGCCCGTGGATGCCGCACTCGCGCTTCAGGCCGAAGAACCGCGTGGCCTCGGCGTCGCCGGCTTCGGCGAGCGTGCGCGTCGTGTGCCAGTCTCCGATCGAGACGTAACCCTCGTGCCAGAGCGGGTGGTACGGCAGGCCGTGTGCGCGCAGATAGTCGAAGATCATGCGGTCGTTCCAGTCGAAGATCGGGTGCATCTTCCAGCGCCCGTCGCGCCACTCGAGCGGCCCGATCCTGCTGCGACTCAGCGACTGATCGCGGCGCAGGCCCGCGAACCACGTGTTGACGTGCAGTTCGGTGAGCGCGCGACGCATCGGCTCGGTCTTGCGCAGGTCGTTGTAGCGTTCGATGCCGTCGACGCCCTGTTCCCAGAGCCGGCCGTGGCGGGCCTCGAGCCAGGCCGCGGACATGCGCGGCTGGTACACCTTCAGGTTCAGCTCGAGCTGCTCGACCAGGTCGTCGATGAAACGATAGGTCTCCGGAAACAGGTAGCCGGTGTCGACGAGCACGACCGGCAGCGACGGCTTCTGCCGCGTGACCATGTGCAGCGACACGGCTGCCTGCGCACCGAAGCTCGACGACAACGCGTGCTCGCCCGGCAGGTGGTCGAGCGCCCAGCGCACGCGATCCTCCGCGCTGCGCCGCTCGAGGTCGTGGTTGACCTCGGCCAGCACGGCGGGCTCGTGCATCGCCGTTTCGGGATTCCAGGCGAGCGCGCGCATGGTCGTCGACCCCCCGCGAGCCTCACGCCGCCTGCGCGGCGCCGCCGACGAGACCGGCACGCCAGGCGAAATCGCCGAAACGTTCACCGGGCGTCCGCTCCTGGGCGTAGCGACCGAAGGCAGCGTCGAGCGCTGACAGGATGGTAGGTTCATCGACGTTCTCCAGGTGCAGCGCGTTCAGGCGCCCGCCGCGCCCGTCGCCGCCGTAGAAAAGGTTGTAGCGGCCGGGGGCCTTGCCGACCAACGCCACTTCCGCGAGGTAGGGACGCGCGCAGCCGTTCGGGCAGCCCGTGATCCGCAGCACCAGCGGCTCGCCAGCCAGGCCGTGGGCGGCCATGCGTTCCTCGACCAGCTTGACGAGTTGCGGCAGGTAACGCTCGGCCTCGGCCATCGCGAGTCCGCAGGTCGGCAGCGCCACACAGGCGAGTGCATCGCGCGCCACCGGCGTGGCCCGCTCGTGACGATCGAGCCCGTACTTCACGACGAGCGCGGAGACGAACGCCCGCGCGTTGGCGTCGACGTTCGCGATCGTGAGGTTCTGGTTCGGCGTCAGGCGGAAGTCGCCGCGGTGGACCTTCGCGAGCTCGCGCAGGCCGGTGAGCTGCCGCGCCCGCTCGGCGTCGGCGATGCGGCCGGCCTCGATGCGCAACGTCAGGTGCCAGCGACCGTCGAAACCCTCGATCCAGCCGAAGCGGTCGCCCTGCTGCGTGAACGCGAACGGTCGCGCCGGTTCGAACTCGAAGCCCTGCCGGCGCGTGACTTCCGCGACGAACCAGGCAAGGCCGCGGTCCTCGATGGTGTACTTGAGGCGCGCGCGCTTGCGCACCGCACGGTTGCCGAAGTCGCGCTGCGTCGTGAGCACGGCCGAGGCAACGTCCAGCAACTGCGCGGGCCGGATGAAGCCCACCACGTCGGCGACCCGCGGGAAGGTCTCCGGATCCCCGTGCGACGCGCCCATGCCGCCGCCCACGGTCACGTTGAACCCCTGCAGCTCGCCGTTCTCGAGGATCGCGATGAAGCCCAGGTCGTGCGCGAAGACGTCCACGTCGTTGATCGGCGGCACGACGATCGCGGTCTTGAACTTGCGCGGCAGGTAGGTCTCGCCGTA
>JAJTCR010000311.1 GCA_021325695.1 Steroidobacteraceae bacterium
ATCGGCGTCTGCCGCGAGCTGATCGAGCAGGCGCAAGCGATGCAGCTAGGCACGCTCGAGGTGCTCGACATCGGCGGCGGCTTCCCGATCGGATATCGGCGCGAGCCCGTCCCGATCGGCGAGTTCTGCAAGCCGATCCGCCAGGCGCTCAGGAAACTGCCGCGTGCAGTCCGCGTGATCGCCGAGCCGGGCCGCTTCATCGCCGGCCCGGCCGGCACGTCGGTGGCGCGCGTCGTCGGCCGTGCGCAGCGCGAAGGGCGCTGGTGGTACTACCTCGACGACGGCGTGTACGGCGCCTACAGCGGCCAGCTCTACGATCACGCGAGGTACCCGATCGAGGTGCCGGACCGCGACGGTCCGCGGCACCCGAGCGTGCTCGCCGGCCCCACCTGCGACAGCATCGACGTCGTGCGCGAGGACATGCCGCTGCCGGAATTGCAGATCGGCGACCTCGTGGTCGGTCGCCTGATGGGCGCCTACACCTGGGCGACCTCGAGCGAGTTCAATTTCATCCCCCGCGCGAAGGTCGTCGCGCTCAACGTCGACGCCAAGCCTCGCGCATGAGGATCGAGGTCGTCGATCACGTCGCCGGGGCCGCGCGCGCCCGTGGCATCGCGCTCGTGATCGACGTCTTTCGCGCGTTCACGGTGGCGCCGCACCTGGTGGCGGCGGGCGCCTCGCGTGTGATTCCCGTCGCTGCGGTCGAGGACGCGCTCGCGCTGCGCGAGCGATTGCCGGGCGTCGTGCTGGTCGGTGAGCGCCACGCCCGCAGGTTGCCCGGTTTCGATGCGGGCAACTCCCCGACGGAGGTCGTTGCGCTCGACGTCGCGGGCCGCCCGGTCGCGCACACGACGCACGCCGGGACGCAGGGCCTGGTGGCCGCGACCGCGGCCGACGAGGTGCTGGCGGCGAGCCTCGTCAACGTGTCGGCGCTGGTCCGTTACGTCCGGGCGCGTGCGCCGGATCGGGTCACGATAGTGCGCATGGGGCACGAGGCGCGCGAACGCTGCGCCGAGGACGACCTCTGCGCCGAGGTCCTGCTGGACCTGTTCGAGGGCGGGTGCGCACCGTCGACGGAAACCGTCCGGCAACGCCTCCACGATGCCCCCGCCGCGAGGAAATTCTTCGACCCCTCATGTGACTGGGCGCCGCGGCCGGATTTCGACTATTGCACCGAGGTCGATCGGTTCGATTTCGTGCTGAAGCTGTGGACGGCGCCGGACGGGTTGCGCGAGCTCGAGCGCGTCGACACGGCGGTGGCGGCATGAGCGCCGCGGTCGCCTCCGGCTGGCACCCGTTCGGCATCCCGTTCGAGTTCGTGCTGTTCGCGTCGACGCTGCTCGGTGTCGCGCTGCTGCACCATCGCACGCTCGAGGTGGCGCTGACCGGACTCGCGTCGATCACGCTCTACAAGCTGTTCGCGGTCGGCTTCCACGGCGTGGCCGGGCTCGGCGGCCTGCTCGCACACCTGCACGAGGAGTGGGTGATCCTCGGCAACCTGTTCGGCCTGCTGATGGGGTTCGCGCTGTTGTCGCGACACTTCGAGCAGAGTCACGTCCCGCGCCGGTTGCCCGAATACCTGCCGGACGACTGGCGTGGCGGGTTCGTGCTGCTCGTCATGGTGTTCGTGCTGTCGAGCTTCCTCGACAACATTGCCGCGGCCCTGATCGGCGGCACGGTGGCAGGCACGGTCTTCCGGCAACGCCTGCACATCGGCTACGTCGCCGGGATCGTCGCGGCGTCGAACGCGGGCGGGTCCGGCAGCGTCGTCGGCGACACCACCACGACCATGATGTGGATCGACGGCGTGAGTCCGCTCGACGTGCTGCACGCGTACGTGGCGGCGACGGTGGCGCTCATCGTCTGCGGCATCCCGGCCTCGCTGCAGCAGCAGCGTCATTCGCCGATCCTGAAGCACGCCCTCGAACCCGTGCCGGTCGACTGGCCACGGGTCGCGATCGTCGCGCTGATCCTGGGCGCGGCCATCGTGGTCAACGTCGCGACCAACGTGCGGTTCCCCGGAATCTCGAGCGCGTTCCCGTTCCTCGGCTTCACCGTCTGGGTCGTGCTGGTGGCGACCGCGGGCTGGCGCCGCCCGGACTGGTCCGTGCTCCCGGCGACGCTGCGCGGCACGATTTTCCTGCTGAGCCTCGTGCTCGCCGCGTCGATGATGCCGGTGGAGCGTCTGCCGCCGGCCTCGTGGTCCACGACGCTCGGGCTCGGTTTCGTCTCGGCGGTGTTCGACAACATTCCGCTCACGAAACTGGCGCTCGAGCAGGGCGGCTACGACTGGGGCATGCTCGCGTATGCCGTGGGCTTCGGCGGTTCGATGATCTGGTTCGGGTCCTCGGCCGGCGTGGCGATCACGAACCTCTATCCCGAAACCCGTTCCGTGGGCGCGTGGTTGCGCGGCGGCTGGCACGTCGCGCTCGCCTACGTGGCCGGTTTCGCGGTGTTGCTGCTGGTCCTCGGGTGGCAGCCGCACGATCCGCATCGTCCCCAGAGCAAGGGCACGGGGCCAACCGTGGCCGCGGAGATCCCACGGCCGTGATCCGCAACATCGTCTTCGACGTCGGCGGCGTGCTGCTCGAGCTGCGCTACGAGCCATTCATCCGGTACCTCGCCGAGGCCGGCATCGACATGCGCGACCTGCCGCGCTGGCTCGTCCAGGTCGACCTCGCCGGTCACGAGCGTGGCGAACTGAGCGGCGAGGCGCTGCTCGGTCGCATCGCCGCGATGGCCCCGCGACCGCTCGATGCAGCCGACCTGCAGGCACGCTGGCTCGACATGTTCGAGCGCTCCGAGGAGATGTTCGCGCTCGCGGCCGGGCTCATGGACGAATACCGCGTCTACCTGCTGTCCAACGCGGGCGACCTGCACTGGCAGCACTTCGACCGTCTGTACGGCCTCGACTCGCTCGTGCACGGCGCGTGCGCGTCGTTCCGCGTGCGCGCCATCAAGCCCGAGCGTGACATCTACCGACGCGCCGAGGCGATGTTCGGGCTCGACCCCGCCCAGACCGTGTTCATCGACGACCTCGAGCCGAACGTGCTGGGCGCGCGCCAGTGCGGCTGGCACGCGATCCTGCACCGGCGGCCGCGGACGACGCGCCAACAGCTGCAGGCACTCGGCGTGCGACTGCCGGCACCGTTCGCAGCCGAAAAGGAGCACTGACGTGCCGACGACGTTGCCCGTGGTCCCGACGACGATCGTGCTGCTGATCGCCTCGAACGTGTTCATGACGTTCGCGTGGTACGCGCACCTCAAGAACCTGAGCGGACGCGCCTGGTACGTGGCGGCGCTCGTGAGCTGGGGCATCGCGCTGTTCGAGTACCTGCTGCAGGTGCCAGCCAACCGCATCGGGCACACGGCCCTCACGCTCCCCCAGCTCAAGATCCTGCAGGAAGTGGTCTCGCTGTCGGTGTTCGTGCCGTTC
>JAJTCR010000312.1 GCA_021325695.1 Steroidobacteraceae bacterium
GAGCGCGACGAGGTGCTCTACGGCCGCATCCCGGCGGGCGCGGTGGTCGTCCCGGGGTCGTTGCCCGCCGCGAACGGCAGGTATTCGCTGTATGCGGCGGTGATCGTGAAGCGCGTCGATGCACAGACTCGTGCGAAGGTGGGCATCAACGAGTTGCTGCGCAACGTCGACTAGGGGATAAAGGGTTAGGGGATAGGGGATAGTCAGAGCGGCTATTCGCCGCGCCTCGAGTGCTGCGCGAAGCGTCCGTCACCATCCCCTATCCCCTATCCCCTCCTCCTCACGCCGCGTCGGCGTGCCGGTCCCGCCCGATCATGTACAGCACCTGCTCAGCCACGTTCGTCGCGTGATCACCGATGCGCTCGAGCCCCTTGAGCGCGAAGATCGTGTCGATCGTCGGCCGCAGGAACCGATGGTCCTGCAGGACGTACGACATGATCTGCCGCAGCGCCGCCGCAAACTCCGCGTCCAGTTCGGCATCGCGAGTCAGCACGGCCTCCGCGAGCGCCGGGTTCACCTCGTCGGCGGCGCGCACGGCGCCCCGCAGCATCGACACGGACAGTTCCGCCATGTGCCGCAGGTGGCGCGCGACGGCGAGCACCGGATCGTTGCCCGAGGCCTGCTCGAGCGTGAGCGCGAAGCGCGCGATCTTCTTCGCCTCGTCGCCGGCCCGCTCCAGTTCGCGGCCGATCCGCACGATGGCGCGTGACAGCCGCAGGTCGTTCGCGACCGGCTGCTGCAACGCAATGTACGTCAGGCTGTCCCGGTCGAGCTGCCGGTCGTATTCGTCCACGAGGGCCTCGCGCGCGAGCACCGATTGAGCGAGGGTGGCATTGCGTTCGAGCAGCGCACGCGACGCGTTGGACACCTGCTCGATCACCAGGGCGCCCATCTCGAGCGCATGCAGGCGCAGCCCCGTCAACGTCTGGTCGACGTTGCTCGAGGTGTGCGGCTCGGTCGGGTCCGAGCGGTGGTCGAGATCGAGATCGTAGCCCACGGCGCTCAACCGTACCGGCCGGTGATGTAGTCCTCGGTGGCCTTCTTGGAAGGGTTCGTGAAGATCTTCGAGGTCGCATCGACCTCGACGAGTTCGCCCAGGTACATGAACGCCGTGTAGTCGGAAACGCGCGCGGCCTGCTGCATGTTGTGCGTGACGATCAGGATCGTGATGCGCTGGCGCAGCTCCGTGATCAGTTCCTCGATCTTGGCGGTCGCGATCGGGTCGAGCGCGGACGTCGGCTCGTCGAACAACAGGAGCTCCGGCTCGGTCGCGAGTGCGCGAGCGATGCACAACCGTTGCATCTGGCCGCCGGACAGTGCGAGCGCCGAATCCGCCAGCCGATCCTTGACCTCGTCCCAGATGGCCGCGCCACGCAGCGCCTTTTCGACGCGCTCGGCGAGCTCGGTCCGGTTGCCGACCCCACGCAGGCGCAGCCCGTACGCGACGTTCTCGAACACGGTCTTCGGAAACGGGTTTGGCTTCTGGAACACCATCCCGATCCGCATGCGGACCTCGATCGGGTCGACGCCCTTGCCGACGAGGTTCACGTTCTCGGGGTGCAGCGTGATGCTGCCCGCGTAGCGCGTATCGGCCTGCAGGTCGTGCATGCGGTTGAAACAGCGGAGGAACGTGCTCTTGCCGCAGCCGGACGGCCCGATCAGCGCAGTGACCTGGTTCTCGGGAATCGTCAGGTTGATGTCCTTGAGCGCGTGGTTGGTGCCGTACCAGAAGTCGAGCTTCTCGGCCACGGCCTTGGCCGGCGTGGCCCGGGTCGCCCTGCGCTCGTCCATCACGACCGCGAGTGCAGGTGCCTCGGGCTTCGTTGCGGCAGGAGAGATCGTCGTGTTCATGTCGGAGGCACTCACCAGTTGATCTTCTTGCGGAAGCGGTAACGGATCCAGATCGCGACCGCGTTCATGCCCAGCGTCATCGCCAGCAGGATTGCCGCAGCGGCGGCCGCGTTCGCCTGGAATGCCTGGTCGGGGCGCGAGACCCAGTTGAAGATCTGGATCGGCATGGCCGTGAATTCGCTCCTGAGCCACTCCAAACTCAGGAACGGGAACTCACCGGTCACCGGCGACGGCGGCAGGAACGCGATGAAGCTCAGCGCGCCGATCGTGATGATCGGCGCGGTCTCGCCGATCGCCCGCGACAGGCCGAGGATCAGGCCCGTCAGGATGCCGCCGGTCGAGTACGGCAGCACGTGGTCCTTCGTGACCTCCCAACGGGTCGCACCGAGCCCGTAGGCGGCCTCACGGATCGCCTTGGGCACGGCACGCAATGATTCGCGCGTCGCCACGATCACGATCGGCAGGATCAGCAACGCGAGCGTCAGGCCGGCCGAAAGCACGCTCTGCCCGAGGCCGAACGTGTAGACGAACAGGCCGAGCGCGAGCAACCCATAGACGATCGAGGGTACGCCCGCGAGGTTCGTCACGTTGATCTCGATGATGCCCGTGATCCAGTTCTTGGGCGCGTATTCCTCGAGGTAGATCGCGGCCGCGACCCCGACCGGCAACGCCACGAGCGCCGTCACGAACATGATCATGGTCGTGCCGACCCAGGCCGACAGAATGCCGGCGCGCTCGGCCTTGCGCGACGGGAACTGCGTCAGGAAATCCCAGCCGAAGCGCGAGGCGCCGTCGCGCACCAGGTCGAAGAACAGCAACGCGAGCAGCCCGAGACAGCTGAGCAGGATCACCAGCCCGACGACGACGAAGACCTTGTCCAGGTTCTTGCGCCAGGCGAGGTCGGAACGGATCTCCTCGAGGGTCATGACGGCGGCCATCTCAGTATGCCTCCCGGAACTTGCGCGTCAGGAAGAAGCCGAGCACGTTGAAGACGAGCGTCATCAGCATCAGAACCAGACCCGCCGCGAAGATGCTCTGGTAACCGATGCTGTCGTGCGGGAGGTCGCCGAGGCTCACCTGCACGATGTACGCCGTGATCGTGGCAGCCGGTTCCGTCGGATCGAACGTCAGCGTGGGTTGCATTCCGGCGGCGATCGCAACGACCATCGTTTCGCCGATCGCACGCGATATTCCGAGGATGTACGCCGCCGCGATGCCCGACAGCGCCCCCGGGACGACCACGCGCAACGCGGTCTGCAGCTTGGTCGCTCCCATCGCGTAGGAGCCTTCACGCATGTAGCGCGGCACCGCGCGCATGGCGTCCTCGCTGACCGAGGCCACGTACGGCACGATCATCAGGCCGATGACGAGTCCCGCGCTCAGCATGTTGAACCCGGGCAGGCCCGGGATCAGTTTCTGCAGGAAGGGCGTCACCATCAGCAGGGCGAAGTACCCGTATACGACCGTCGGCACCGCACCGAGCAGTTCGAGCACCGGTTTGACGGATTCGCGCACCCGATGGGTCGCGAATTCGGAGAGGTAGATCGCGATGATCGTGCCGAGCGGGATCGCGACCAGCAACGC
>JAJTCR010000313.1 GCA_021325695.1 Steroidobacteraceae bacterium
CGAGCTACGGGCTGCCCGAAAAAGGCCTGGTGGGGCCGCACGCGATCTTCGACCCGGCCGTGCTCGACACGCCGCGGATCGACGAGGCGTTCCTCGCGCAGCAGGCGCAGCCCGCGCGCGAATGGCAGGTCGAGGTCAAGCGGCGCGGCGCGGTGTCGACCATCACGTTCCCGCACAACCCGCTCGATGCGGTCGGCTGGCATGGCGAACTCGCGCCGGTGCGGTTGAACGTGCGCGACATCCGCCCGCTCATGAGTCACCGCTACCACCTGCCGCCGTCCGCGCACACGACGTTCCTGTCGTCGCGATTCGTCGTCTGCACCTTCGTGCCGCGGCCGTTCGAGACCGACCCGAAGGCGCTCAAGGTCCCGTTCTTCCACAACAACGACGACTACGACGAGGTCATTTTCTACCACGCCGGCGACTTCTTCAGCCGCGACAACATCCACCCGGGCATGGTCACGTTCCACCCGGCCGGCTTCACGCACGGGCCGCACCCGAAAGCGCTTGCGCGGATGTTCCAGCAGACCAAGCCGGCGACCGACGAGTACGCGGTCATGATCGACACGCGCGACCCGCTCGACGTGACCGACACCGGGCAGGCCGTCGAGTGGGCCGGATACGTCGACAGCTGGAAGGGCGCCCGGCCGTGAAACTCGCGACACTCAAGGACGGGACGCGCGACGGTCGGCTGGTCGTCGTGAGTCGCGACCTCGCGCGCGCCGTGCCCGCCGGTCCGGTCGCGGCGACGCTGCAGGACGCACTCGACGACTGGTCGCGGGCCGCGCCGCAACTCGAGCAACTGTATGCGCGCCTGCAGCACGGCGAGGCGGCCGGTGCGGTCGCGTTCGATCCTGCGCAGGCCATGGCGCCCCTGCCGCGCGCCCATCATTGGGTGGACGGCTCGGCCTACGTCAACCACGTGGAACTCGTGCGGAGGGCGCGCAACGCACAGATGCCGCCGAGCTTCTGGAGCGATCCGCTGGTCTACCAGGGCGGCTCCGACGACCTGCTCGGACCGATGGACGACGTGTTCGTCGTGAGCGAGGACTACGGCATCGACCTCGAGGCCGAGGTGGCCGTCGTCACGGACGACGTGCCGATGTCGACGGACGAGGACGGTGCGCGCGCACACATCAAGCTGCTGATGCTGGTCAACGACTGGTCGCTGCGCAACCTGATCCCGGCCGAGCTGGCGAAGGGTTTCGGCTTCTACCAGTCCAAACCCGCGACGGCGTTCTCGCCGTGCGCCGTGACGCCGGACGAACTGGGTGACGCGTGGTCCGAGAACAAGGTCCACCTGCCGCTCGTCTCGCACATCAACGGCCAGCTGTTCGGCGAGCCGGACGCCGGCGTCGACATGACGTTCGATTTCACGCAACTGATCGCGCACCTGACGAAAACGCGCCGGCTCGGCGCCGGCACGATCGTCGGCTCGGGGACGGTCTCGAACTACGACCGCTCCAAAGGCTCGTGCTGCCTGGCGGAAAAGCGCGCGCTCGAGACGGTCCAGCACGGCAAGCCGCTCACGACGTTCCTGATGTTCGGCGACCGCGTGCGCATCGAGATGTTCGGCCGTGACGGCGCAAGCGTCTTCGGCGCGATCGACCAGAAGGTCGTGCACGCGCGCACCGGCAGCGCCGGCTGAATACGGCGCGTTTCGATGGCATCATGCGCGGGTCTCAGCCCAGGCGATGCCATGTTCGACGCGCTCGATCCGCTGCCACCCGATCCGATCCTCGGCGTCACCGCTGCGTTCCGTCGGGACACGTATCCGCTCAAGGTCGACCTCGGGGTCGGCGTGTATCGCGACGACCGGGGCATCACGCCGGTCCCGCTGGCCGTCCGGGAGGCCGAACGCGCGCTGATCGCCGCGCAGACCTCCAAGACGTACGTCGGCCCGGCCGGCAACCTCGAATTCAACGAACGCATCGTCGAACTCGCGCTCGGCCCGCTCACGTCACGCCTCGGGCCGCGGATCGCCACGATCCAGACGGTCGGCGGGTGCGGTGCGCTGCGCCTGGGCGCCGAACTCGTGCGCGTCGCGAATCCCGAGGCGGTGATTCACGTCAGCACGCCGACCTGGGCCAACCACGAACCGCTCGTGGGCAGTTCCGGGCTGCGGCTCGAGCGCTACCCGTACTACGTGGCCGCTCGACGCGACGTCGATTTCGACGCGATGCACGACCATGTGAACCGCCTGCCGGCCGGCGCGGTCGTGCTGTTGCACGGCTGCTGCCACAACCCGACCGGCGCGGACCTGGAGGTCGAGCAGTGGCGTGCGCTCGCGGACGTGTTCGAGCGGCGCGGCCTGCTGCCATTCGTCGACATGGCGTACCAGGGGTTCGGGGACGACTTCGAGACCGACGTGACCGGCTTGCGCGTTCTCGTCGAGCGAGTGCCGCAGCTGCTGCTCGCGCTCTCGTGCTCGAAGAATTTCGGGCTGTACCGTGAACGCGCGGGCGCGCTCGCCGTGGTCGCACGCACGGCAGAGGCGGCCGCCGCGGTGGCGACGCACCAGGCCCGACTCGCGCGGCGGATGTATTCGATGCCGCCCGACCACGGTGCCGCGATCGTGGCACGCCTGCTCGCCGACACGGCGCTTCGGCGCCAGTGGATCGACGAGGTCGCGACGATGGTCACCCGGATGAAGTCGTTGCGGGCACTGCTCGCGGAACGCCTCGCGCAGCGCCAGCCGACGCGCGATTTCGGCTGGCTCACGCATCAGCGTGGCATGTTCTCGCTGCTGGGCCTCGACGACGCCCAGCTGCACGAGCTGCGCGAACGGCACCACGTCTACGTGCCGGCCGACGGTCGCATGAACGTCGCAGGCCTGAGCGAACTCAACGTCGACTACGTCGCGGACGCGATCGCCAGCCTGACGAACTGAAACGGGGCAGCGCCCGCAGGCGGCCGGGGCGGCGCCAGCGCATCGCACCCGGAATCGGCTCGGCGTGGCGGGCCGTGCGGTGCCGCTTGCACTTCGACTAGCCCGGCCCGCGGTGTTTGCGATAGAATTCGCGGTCCGAGGCGTGTACTCGACCGCGAAAGCGGCCGTGGTGCGGCTTTGGCCGGTCCGGCAGGCTCCTCGCGGCGCCCGTCGGGGCGGCGGGAGATTCGCCAGAGAAGTCCCCGCGCGCGGGGATTTTTCGTTTGCGACGGCAGCGATGCCGGTCGCCGGAAGAATGGGCCGCGGGCCCATTTTTTATTTGTGGAGGCGGCAGGGGACGAGGGCCTGGCGATGCTCAGGGATACGCTGACGGCGTTGCTGCAGCCGGTGGTCGAAGGGCTCGGTTATGAACTCTGGGAACTCGAGTACCTGCCGGGCCGCGGCAACGCGCTGCTGCGCATCTACATCGATACGGAGGCCCACGAGGGCATCACGGTCGACGACTGCGAGCGGGTGAGCCGCGCGACCAGCGACACGCTGGACG
>JAJTCR010000314.1 GCA_021325695.1 Steroidobacteraceae bacterium
ACGAACGCGCCCCCGTTCGCGCGCGACGTCAACACGGTGTTCCAGGACTACGCGCTGTTCCCGCACATGAGCGTCGCGGAAATCGTCGCGTATGGCCCCAGGCTCCGGGGTGTCCCTGCCCGCGAGCGCCGGCTGCGCGCGGACGAGATGCTCGAACTGGTGCGGCTCGACCGATTCGGATCCCGCCGGCCCCACGAGCTCTCGGGCGGGCAGAAGCAGCGCGTCGCGCTCGCGCGGGCGTTGATCAACCAGCCGAAGGTCCTGCTGCTCGACGAGCCCCTCGGCGCGCTCGACCTGAAGCTCCGCGAGGAGATGCAGACCGAGCTCAAGGGCCTGCAGCAGCGGCTCGGCATCACGTTCGTGTTCGTGACGCACGACCAGGGCGAGGCGCTCAGCATGGCGGATCGCGTCGCAGTGTTCAGCGCGGGCCGCATCGAACAGCTCGACACGCCGCGGGCGCTCTACGTCCATCCGCGGACGGCGTTCGTGGCGAACTTCGTCGGCAGCGCGAACGTCGTGGCCGCCGATACGGCGCGCGAGCTGACCGGTCGTGCCGGCGCGTTCGCCATCCGCCCTGAACTGATCGCCATCGTCGCACCGGGCGTCCCGGTGCGCGACGGGGACGTCGTCTGCGACGGCGTCGTCGTCGACGTGCTCTACCACGGCGCCACGAGTCGGTGCCGGGTGCGACTGCCGGGCGGAACGGTACTGGCAGTGGATCAACCGGAAACCGCGGTGGCGGCGGGGCTCGCGGCCGGATCCAGCGTACGCCTGGCGTGGCGGCAGGAACTCGCCGCGCCGCTCGAAGGATGACTGTGGCCACGCCCCGGGCATTTTCGCTGCAGGGACGCAACGCGTTCTATTTCACGCTCTACGCGATCGACGAGTTCACCGCACGCATCGTGCCGGAGCCGACGCTCGCGACCTACGAGGTGCTGCTGACGCAGCCCGCCCACATCGACATCATCGTGCGCACCGTGGCGATGGCGATCGCGGTGACCCTGGCCTCGGCCTTGATTGCGTTCCCGGTCGCGCTCTACATGGCGCGATACGCCGGGCCACGGCTCAAGGCCCTGTTCTACGTCGGCATCCTGCTGCCGATGTGGACGAGCTACCTCGTCAAGGTTTACGCGTGGCGCCTGATCCTCGCCAAGCAGGGCATCGCAAGCTGGGGCTTCGAGCAGCTGGGCCTCATGGGCGCGCTCGACCGTGCACTCGCCGTGCCGGTGGTCGGTGGTCCGTCGCTCGCCTCGTCCTACCTCGGCATGTTCGTCGTGTTCGTCTACATGTGGCTGCCGTTCATGATCCTGCCGCTTGCGGCGGCGCTGGAGCGTGTGCCGAACACGCTGCTCCAGGCCTCGGCGGACCTGGGGGCGACGCGGGGACAGACGTTCCGTCACGTCGTGCTGCCGCTCGCGCTGCCCGGCCTGGCCGCCGGGTCCATCTTCACGTTCTCGTTGACGCTCGGCGATTACATCATCCCGAGCGTCGTCGGCGCGCCCGGCTATTTCATCGGCATGATGGTGTACCAGCAGCAGGGCACGGCCGGAAACCTTCCGCTGGCCGCGGCGTTCTCGGTCGTGCCGATCGTGCTGATCGGGCTGTACCTCGCGCTCGCACGCCGTCTCGGGGCGTTCGATGCGCTCTGACCGCCGCCGTGCACCGCGCTGGGAGCGCGCGTCGCCGTTCACGACGGCGTGCGCGGCGCTCGGGCTGCTGTTCCTGCACGTGCCTGTCTGGGTGATCGCGCTGTATGCGTTCACGACCGAGGACCGTACGTACCAGTTTCCGCCACCCGGCCTGACGCTGCACTGGTTCGAGGTCGCCTTTGCGCGGTCCGACATCTGGGCCGCGATGCGCCTGTCGCTGATGGTCGCCGCGGTCGCAACGCTGGTCGCGCTCGCGCTCGGCACGCTGGCGGCATTCGCGCTCGCCCGCAGCACGTTCCGCGGCAAGGACTCGATCACGCTGCTGTTCGTCCTGCCGATCGCGCTGCCGGGCATCCTGACTGGCCTGGCGCTGCTGGCGGGCATCCGCACGCTCGGCCTGGAGCCCGGTTTCTGGACGATCGTCGCCGGACACGCGACTTTCTGCCTCGTGATCGTCTACAACAACGTGGTCGCGCGGCTGCGCCGCATCCCGCCGAGCTGGGTCGAAGCGTCCAGCGACCTGGGGGCGCGGGGGCACCAGACGTTTCTCTACGTGCTGCTGCCGCAGATCGCGACCGCACTGCTCGCCGGCGGCATGCTGGCGTTCGCGCTCTCGTTCGACGAGATCATCGTCACCCTGTTCACGGCGGGGCACGAGCGCACACTGCCGATCTGGTTCTACAACGAATTGTTCCGCCCGCGTGAGCGACCGGTGACGAACGTCGTCGCGGTGATCGTGATCCTCGTGACGCTGCTGCCGATCCTCGGGGCGTACTGGCTGACGAAGCCTGGCAAGGAAGTGACTAGTGGTTAGTGTCTAGTGTCCAGTAGGAAGCGACTCCGCCGCCCGCGGCGGTCGGCCTCCTACTGAACACTAGACACTGCACACTGGACACTCGGAGCATCCACGCATGCAAACGAAGCTGCTCATCAATGGAAAACTCGTCGCGGGGGAAGGCCGGATCGAGGACGTCCTGAACCCTGCCACGGGCAAGGTTCTCGCCCAGGTCGCCGAAGCGTCCCGCGGCCAGATCGACACCGCCGTCAAGGCCGCGCACGCCGCGTTCGACGGCTGGTCGCGCACGGCGCCCAAGGACCGTGCCGCGCTGCTGCTCAGGCTTGCCGATCGCATCGAGGCCGACGGCGCGAGCTTCGCGAAGCTCGAGTCGCAGAACTGCGGCAAACCGCTGGCTGCGGCCTTGAACGACGAGATTCCGGCGATCGCGGACGTCTTCCGCTTTTTCGCAGGCGCGTGCCGGTCGATGACGGGTGCGGTCGCGGCCGAATACCTCGCCGGTTACACGAGCATGATCCGGCGTGACGCGATCGGGGTGGTCGCGTCGATCGCGCCTTGGAACTACCCGCTCATGATGGCGGCATGGAAGCTCGGCCCCGCGCTGGCGGCAGGCAACACCGCGGTGCTGAAGCCGTCCGAACAGACGCCGCTCACGGCGCTCAAGCTCGCCGAACTGCTGGCCGAACTGTTCCCGGCCGGGGTCGTCAACATCGTCTGCGGCCGCGGCGGCAGCGTCGGCGCGCCGCTGACCAGACACCCGCTCGTGCGCATGATCTCGCTGACCGGCGACGTGGCGACCGGCGGGAAGATCCTCGGGCAGGCCGCCGACGGCATCAAGCGCACGCACCTCGAACTGGGCGGGAAGGCGCCCGTGATCGTCTTCGACGACGCCGACCTCGAGAGCGTCGTCTCGGGCGTCCGCACGTTCGGCTACTACAACGCCGGCCAGGACTGCACTGCGGCGTGTCGCATCTACGCCGGTGCGAAGGTGTACGACAGGCTCGTGGCCGACCTCTCGAGCGCGGTGGGGTCGATCAAGATGGGCGCGCAGACCGCGAAGGACGTCGAAATGGGGCCGCTGATCAGCGCGGAACAACGCGACCGCGTCGCGGGCTTCGTCGCGCGCGCCCGGAAGCAGAAACACATCGAAGTGACCGCGGGCGGGCAGTCGGGCGCCGGTGGCGGGTTCTTCTTCGAGCCCACCGTGATCGCCAACGCGAGGCAATCGGACGAGATCGTACGGCGCGAGGTCTTCGGCCCCGTCGTGTCCGTCACGCGTTTCAAGGACACCGACGAAGCGGTGCGCTGGGCGAACGATTCCGACTACGGCCTCGCCTCGTCGGTGTGGACGCAGGACGTCGGCCGGGCACTCGAAACCGCCTCACGGCTGCAGTACGGCTGCACCTGGATCAACACGCATTTCATGCTGGTCAGCGAAATGCCGCACGGCGGCCTGAAGCGATCGGGCTACGGCAAGGACCTGTCCGCCTATGCGCTCGAGGACTACACCGTGGTGCGACACGTGATGGCGAAACACTGACGGGCGTGGCGCACGGCAGCCTCGGCGGGCCCTCGAGTCGACCGCTTTTTTTCGTGCCCGATGCAACCCGGGCGCCTTCCCACGCATCCCATCAGGACAATCCAGTCCCAAGGACGTGCCCCATGCGCACCCGCCAGTTCGTGATCGAGGCGTGCAAGCACCGCGCCGACCGTCGCGCGAGCCTCGACACGACCGGCATTGACCGCGTCGAGATCAACGCGCGTGCCGGCGATCTCGAAGTTCGTCCGGCCACGGGCCCGACGCTGCTGGCGCAGGGCGAGGCCTGCGCCTCCAGCGAGGCATTCCTCGAACAGACCAACGTCGCCTTGCGCCGCGAGGGCAACACCTTGCGGGTCGACGTGCTCGTGCCCGACGAGATGGTCGGTTTCGGAGTGTTCTACGCGACGCTCGACCTGACCGTGAGCGTGCCCGCGTCGCTACCCGTCGAGATCACCGATTCGAGCGGCGATCTCCTCGCCTCCGAGGTGCGCGTCGTGAAGGTCACCGACAGCTCCGGCGACATCGTCCTGCGCCGCACACAGTCGGACGTGGAGGTCTGGGACAGCTCCGGCGATACCCGGATCGAGGATGCCGACGGCCGCGTGCAGGTTCGCGACAGCTCCGGCGACATCGTGATCGTCGGCGCGAAGGACGTCGTCATTCCGAGTGACAGTTCCGGCGACATCTCGATCGAGCGCGTCGCCGGCAGCGTCAACATCGAACAGGATTCTTCGGGCGACATCCGTGTCGCCGACGTGGGTCGCGACTTCACGCTGCTCGGCGATTCCTCCGGCGAGGTCAAGGTGTCGGGCGTCAAGGGCGAGACGCGCCTGCCGTAGAGGCCCGTCAGCCGAGTTCGCCCAGCAACCGCCCGATCATCGTGTGGGCCTGCTGCGCGTAGCCACCGCCGAACAGGACGTAGTGGTTGAGCACGTGATAGAGGTTGTAGAGCGGGCGACGCGAATCCGCCCCTCGATCGAGCGGCCACTGCGCTTCGTAGGCTGCATAGAACGCCGATGTGAAGCCGCCAAACAGGTGCGTGAACGCCAGCTCTGCCTCGCGATCGCCGTGGTAGACCGCGGGGTCGAAGATCGCCGGTTCACCGGTGGTCGCCAGCGCCGACCAGTTGCCGCCCCAGAGGTCGCCGTGCAGCAATGACGGTGCCGGGCGGTGACCGGGGAACAGGGCGCCGCAGCGTTCGTTCAGCTCGAGTCCACGCTCCAGGGTCCTGGACGCGAGGCCCCTGACCGCGGCGAGTTCGAGCATGTACCCGAGCCGGCGACGCTGGAAGAAACGCACCCAGTCGTCATCGGGATCGTTCGGCTGCGGGGTGGCGCCGATCGTGTTGTGACGGTGCCAGCCGAACTGTGCCGCCGTGACGCGATGCTGCATCGCGAGTCGCTCGCCGAGCAGTGCCTGGACGCCCGGCTGGTCGGCGACTCGCGGCGACAGGTCGAGCCATTCGAGCGCGAGGACCGCGTGACCGCCGCAAAGACCGACCGCGAGGACCTGGGGCACTCGCAGCGCGCTGGCCGCGCGCAGCGTCGCGAGTCCTTCGGCTTCCGCCTCGTACGCGGGCAGCGTCGCGGCCGAGGCCAGCTTCACGAACGCGTCGACGCCCTCACCGGGCCAACGCACGCAGCGGTTGATGCTGCCGCCGTGGACCGCTTCGCCTGGTCTTGCACCGAAACGACGGCCGCTGCGTTCGGTCAGCCAGGCGCCGATTTCGGCGTGTTGCGCCGCCGTACTCATGCGGCAAACGCGCGTGCCCGCCTCAGGCCCCGTGCCGCGCGTGGATGCGGCGCGCGTGCTCGCGCAGCATGCGGCCGAACCCCTGTGCTTCGCAGAACGTCTCGAGCGTGGACAGGTCCGGCGCCAGGCGGCGCAGGTCGCCGACCCGCGACACCGGCAATGGCATGTCGCATGCGATGGCGGTCAGTTGCCGCGACAGGAACGCCGCGTCCCGGTGTTCCTGGAGACTCTCGGCGACGAAGACGGCGTTGCGGAACTTGAGCTTGCGCACCTGGTCGAGGTTCTCGAAGACGCCGGCCAGCGTGTCGAAATGCTTGAGCAGCGTCTGCGCGGTCTTGCGG
>JAJTCR010000315.1 GCA_021325695.1 Steroidobacteraceae bacterium
GCTCGAGGAAGCCTCGATCGCCGCGCGCGAGGCGCTCTCGTCTCTCCGACGCTACGTCGACGCGCTCGAGGCCGACCCCGTGCGCCAGGAATGGGTCGAGTCGCGACTCGCGGCGCTCGAGGCGGTGGCGCGCAAGCATCGCGTGGAGCCCCGCGAACTACCCGCCTTGCGTGAGCGACTGGAGGCTGAATTCGACGAGCTCGAAGCCGGCGCAACGAGCGAGGCCCAGTTGCAGCAGAAGCTCGACGCCGCGCGCGGGCGTTACGTGCAGGCCGCCGGCCGATTGACGACCGCTCGTCGCGCCGCCGCGCAGGCGCTCGACGCCAGGGTGACGGCCTTCATGCAGGCACTCGGCATGCCGGGTGGCGTGTTCGCGACACGCGTCGCGCCGCACGAGCCGCCGCAGTTCTCGGTCGCCGGCAATGACGACGTGGAGTTTCTCGTGAGCGCCAATCCCGGGCAACCGCCCCGACCGCTCGCGAAGGTCGCCTCTGGCGGCGAGCTGTCGCGCATCAGCCTCGCGCTGCAGGTTGCGGCGGTCGAAGCGGCGCACCTGCCCTGCCTGGTGTTCGACGAGGTCGATGCCGGCGTGGGGGGCGCGGTCGCGGAAATGGTCGGGCAGCAGTTGCGCACGCTCGCCATGCAGGGCCAGGTGCTGTGCGTGACGCACCTGCCGCAGGTGGCCTGCCAGGCGGACCACCAGTTGCGCGTGTCCAAGCACGTCGTCGACGGCACCATGCGCACGCACATCGAGACACTCGACGAGGCCGCGCGTGTGGAGGAACTGGCGCGCATGCTCGGCGGCACGCAGATCACGTCGCGTACGCGCGAACACGCAAGGGAGATGCTGGAAGCCGGACGGCGGCGACCGGCCGCCCCGAAGACGGCTAAGGCCGCTTCGGCCGATAAGGGCAGTTCTCGCGCACGCAATGGCCGTGCAGGGTCAGCGAATGGTCGGTGATCTCGAAGCCGAGGCGGTCCGCGATCGAGCGCTGCCGCTGCTCGATGTCCTCGTCCGAAAACTCCTCGACGCGCCCGCAGTCGACGCACACGATGTGATCGTGGTGCGTGCCCTCGTTGAGCTCGAAGACGGCGGTACCGCCCTCGAAGTGGTGGCGCGTCACGAGGCCGGCCGTTTCGAACTGCGTCAGCACGCGGTAAACCGTCGCGAGCCCGATGTCCTCGTTGAGCTCGAGCAGCCGGCGGTACACGTCCTCCGCGCTCATGTGACGGACGGTCGCGTTGGCCAGGATCTCGAGGATCTTGAGGCGTGGCGCGGTGATCTTCAGCCCTGCGCGACGCAGTTGCGACGGTTCCACGGTGTACACCTTGAGGCCAGAGGGCGGCGCTCTCGCGCAGTTGGGGTATGATCGCGGCGCATTATCACCGGCCGGCCCCGGTAACTCCAGACAGCATGAATCGACCCAGAATCAACGCGCTCGCGCGTGCCGCCTTCGTTTTGACCTCGCTGCTCGGCGCCTTTCTCGCAACGGGCGGTTGCGTGTACCGACCGAACATCCAGCAGGGCAACCTGCTCGAGGTCGAGGACGTCGAGAAAGTGGAAACCGGCATGACCCGCAGCCAGGTCCGTTACCTGCTCGGCACGCCGATGCTCGCGGATCCGTTCAACCCGCAGCGGTGGGACTATATCTTTACGTTCCGCCGCGGCCGCGACTCGAGGATCGACCGCGCGCATTTCGTCGTGCACTTCGACGGCGACAAGGTGAGCAAGGTCGAGAAACTCGACCTCCCGGACGGCATGAACGACCCGAAAAGGAAAAAGGACCAGGCAAGCGCGGAGCCGACGCGTGAGCCGCCGCCGCTGCCGTCGATCAGCCAGCCGCAGCCGGACGCTGGCCGGCCCGGCGGCAACGACTGATCAGCGACGACGCATCCTGCGCGGGCTCGATGCGGCCGCACGCGCGCGCCGGACGTCCCGCGGGTCGTGTTGCAACGGCCGAAGAATTTCGACGCGGTCGCCGGCGCGCAACGCGTGGTCCGGAGCGCAGACGGCGCCAAAGATGCCGAGGACGAGCGGCTGCTGCGCAATCTGCGGGAACTCCCGCAGCAAGCCTGAGCGCTCGACCGCCTGCGCCGCGGTGAGGCCTTCGACGGGCAGATCGAGCGTGACCACGCGTTGGCGGTCCGGCAACGCGTAAACCACCTCGACCTGCGTCGGTTCGTGGTGTCTCGCCGCGAGCGAACGCGCGGCCGGGGATTCCTCGTCAGCGGTCGCCATACGCAGTCTTCGCCCGCGCGACGAACGCGTCGATCAACTCCCCCACGCTGTGCTCGAAGGTCCTGCCGAACAGCAGCGACGCGATCGGGTTGCCGAACTCGAACTTCATGTCGAGCACGACCTTGGTACCCGCCGTACCGATCGGCGTGAACGTCCACAACCCATCGAGCGTCTTGAACGGGCCCTCGACCAGCTTGAGCGACATCCAGTCCGGCCGATCCATTTCGTTGTGAGTCGTGAAACTCTGCTTCACGCCGGCGCGTTCCATGGTGATCGTGGCCCGAAGGTCCCGTTCGGTCTTCTCGTGCACGTGGGCGCCCTTGACCCAGGGCAGGAACTCGCAATAGCGCTCGACGTCGACGACGAGATCGAACATCTGTTCGGAGGTGTAGGTGACGAGTGCGGTGCGCTTGACTTCGTGAATGGACATTTGGCGGGCGGGGCCGTTCGAGACGCGCGCAGTGTAAGCGGGGCGGCTAGAATGCGCGACCCGCCGGGTTTGAAGAGATGAACAACGCAAGCAAGCAGAAGGTCGCCCAGCCCGACCCGAAATCCTCGATCGCGCAGAACAAGCGTGCGCGGTTCGATTACTTCATCGAGGAGAAACTCGAGGCGGGGCTGGCGCTGCAGGGCTGGGAGGTCAAGAGCCTGCGCGCCGGCAAGGCGCAGATCACCGAAGGCTACGTGTTGATCAAGGACGGCGAGGCTTTCCTGATCGGGGCACACGTCACGCCGTTGCGCACGGTCTCGACCCACATCGTCGCCGACCCGACACGCACGCGAAAGCTGCTGCTGAACCGACGCGAACTCGACCGACTCGTCGGCGCGGTCGAGCGCAAGGGCCACACCATCGTCCCGCTCGAGCTCTACTGGAAGCAGGGCAAGGTCAAGCTCGCCATCGGCGTCGCCAAGGGCAAGCAGGCGCACGACAAGCGTCACACCGAGAAGGACCGCGACTGGCAGCGGGAGAAATCGCGTCTGCTGCGTAAACGCTAGTCAGCGCATCCCGCGAAATGCGGCGTCGCACCGCCTCAGGCCGGATCGCGCGCCATGCGCGCCTGCGCCTGCTGCCTGCGCGCACGGCGTTGGCGTCGCGCCGAGAACCAGAGCCACACGCCGCTCACCGAGAAAAACACGAGCGCGAGGCCCGCGCACTGCACCACCGCGCGTCCCGCCCAACCGCCCGC
>JAJTCR010000316.1 GCA_021325695.1 Steroidobacteraceae bacterium
GCCGCCGAGTCGCTGAACCTCGACCCGACGGTCATCACGGGCCTCGAGGCGAACGAGTTCGCCGCGCTCGGCGCGCCGGTGTTCGCCAAGGGTCACCTGCGCCGCTATGCCGCGCTGCTCGGGCTGGACGAGGACGAGATCGTCGGCGCGTACGAGCGCTCCAAGCAGCACGTCGACGAGCCGACGCTCGTGCCGAGGGCGCGGATCGAGATGGCGCCGGTCCGCGGTCGTTCACGCTGGCCCTGGGTATTCGGGGGCACAGCCGCATTCCTGGTCGCAGCCCTGCTGCTCGCGTACCTGTCCGAGCACGGCTTGCCATGGTCCGACGACGTGCTCGACGGGACCGCGGCCACCGACGCCTCCGTCCAGACCTCCACGTCGCCGACGCAGGGGCCGGTCACCCCCGGCGCCGTTCCGAACGGCGCGACTGGGGCAGGCACGAACGCCTCCGCTCCGGGAGCGCCACCATCCGGTGCAGGCGTGCCGGGTGACGCGGCCGCCGGCGCCGTCGCGCCCGGTCCGGGCCAGGTGAGCCTGCAACTGCGCTTCAGCGGCGATTCCTGGGTCGAGATCTTCGACGGCTCCGGCAAGGCCGTCTTGTACGACCTCGGCAAGACCGGCACGGAACGCACGATCACCGCCACGGCGCCGCTCAGCGTGACGCTCGGCAACGCGCCAGCCGTCGCGATCGCGGTCAACGGCCGCGCGTTGCCGCCACCTCCTGCCCAGGGCCCGGTGGCGCGCTTCAGCGTCGGCGCCGACGGGACGCTGCGTTGAACCCCGACCGAGAAGCGGCACGACGATGACCGAGATCCTGCAGGCCGTTCGCGGCATGAACGACGTGTTGCCGGAGCAGAGCTCCGCGTGGCAGCAGCTCGAGCGCGTCGCGCGCGAGACTCTCGCCCAGTACGGCTACCGCGAGATCCGGCTGCCGCTGCTCGAGCGCACGGAGCTGTTCAAGCGCTCGATCGGCGAGTTCACCGACATCGTCGAGAAGGAGATGTACACGTTCGAGGATCGCGGCGGCGATTCGCTGACGTTGCGTCCCGAGGCGACGGCCGGCATCGTGCGCGCCGCGATCTCGAACGGCCTGCTGCACAACCAGCGCCAGAAGGTCTGGTGCATGGGACCGATGTTCCGCTACGAGCGCCCGCAGAAGGGCCGCTACCGCCAGTTTCACCAGATCGACGCCGAGGCGCTCGGCTTTCCGGGCCCGGACGTCGACGCCGAGCTGATCCTGATGACGGCCCGGATGTGGCGCCGCCTTGGGCTACGCGGGCTCAGGCTCAACCTGAATTCGCTCGGCACGGCCGAGTCGCGTGCCGTTTATCGAGCCAGGCTCGTCGACTATTTCCGTGCGCACGCGAGCGTGCTCGACGCCGACAGCGCGCGAAGGCTGGACGGCAACCCCCTGCGGATCCTCGACAGCAAGAACCCGGCCATGGCCGAGGTCGTCGCGGGAGCGCCATCGATCACGGACCATCTCGATCCCGAGTCGGCCGAACATTTCGCGACGCTCCAGGCGCAGTTGAGCGCTGCCGGCGTCGAGTTCGTCGTCAATCCACGGCTGGTCCGCGGGCTCGACTACTACTCGCGCACCGTGTTCGAGTGGGTCACGACCGACCTCGGATCCCAGGACGCCGTGTGCTCGGGCGGGCGCTATGACGGGCTCGTCGCGCAACTCGGGGGCGAGCCGGCGCCGGCGATCGGTTGGGCGCTCGGCGAGGAACGCATCGTCGAACTGATGCGACTGCAGGGACTGGTCGGCAACGAGGGCCGGCCCGACGTCTACCTGGTCCTCGCGGGCGCCGCCGCGGACGCCGTGGGCCTCGGCCTCGCCGAGCGGCTGCGGGATGCCGGCCGGGGGCTGCGCGTCGAGACCAACTGCGGCGGCGGCAGTTTCAAGTCGCAGCTCAAGCGGGCCGACAAGAGCGGTGCAAGGTACGCGGTCATCGTCGGCGACGACGAAGTGGCGAAACGCGTCGCGGCCGTCAAGTCGCTGCGCGGCGAGGGTGAACAGCGCGAGATCGCATTCGACGACCTCGCGGTCGAACTGTCGCGGGCGCTCGAGCCCGAGACGGCATAATCCTTACGGACGAACGACGCGACCCGGCGGGGTCGCAGATGGAGTGGCACGTGGAAGACCTTTCCGACAACGAACGCGAAGAACAACTGCGCCGCTGGTGGTCCGACAACTGGCTGTGGATCGTCGGGGGCATCGCGCTCGGTCTCGGCCTGCTCGGCGGCTGGCAGTACTGGCAGAAGTCGCGCATGCAGTCGGCGGAACAGGACGAAGCGGCGTACCTCGCCGTGCTCGACTCGCTCAGCCAGAACCAGCAGGACGCGGCCGTGAAGAAGGCTGACGACCTGCGCAACCTGCACCCGAAGTCGCCGTACGCCGACCAGTCGGACCTCGCGCTGGCCCGGTCGCTCGTCGATGCGCGCAAATTCGACGACGCCGCGAAGCGCCTGCGCACGGTCGCCGACAGTTCGCGCGATCCGCAGCTCCGCCTGGTCGCGACGTCGCGCCTCGCGCGAGTCCTCGGCGAGCAGGGCAAGCACGACGACGCGCTCGGTTTGCTCGACGTCGCCAAGGCCGGGAGGTTCGCGCCGCTCTTTCACGAAATTCGTGGCGACCTCTACGCCGCGAAAGGCGACGCGCCCGCCGCCCGCAAGGAGTACGACGCGGCGCTCTCGGCCAGTGCGACGCCGGGCGAAGGACCTGCGCTCGACACCCAGTACGTGGAGCTGAAGCGCGACGCACTCGCCGGCGCCGCCACGGTCGCCGCGGCCGAGCCGCCACCCGCTTCGCCCGCGCCGGCGCCCGCGGCCGGAACGCAACCATGAGGTTCACGCGCTCGGCGCTCGTGTCGGCCTGCGCGGCCTCGCTGCTGCTGCTCGTCGCCGGGTGCGACAAGGACGACGAGGTCGATCCGCCCGCCGAGCTGGTCGACCTGGTGCCGGGCATCGCGGTCGCGAAGCTCTGGGACGCGAACCTGGGTGGCGACGCGGAGACGCTGCGGCTCGCGCTCGGCCTCGCACTCGACAGCGGCACGCTGTACGCGGCGTCCCGC
This sequence comes from Steroidobacteraceae bacterium, assembly GCA_021325695.1. Taxonomy (GTDB): domain Bacteria; phylum Pseudomonadota; class Gammaproteobacteria; order Steroidobacterales; family Steroidobacteraceae; genus RPQJ01. The sequence continues at coordinate 3,075 of JAJTCR010000316.1, forward strand.
GACGGCGAGATCGAGGCCATCGATCCGGCCACGAGCAAGACACGCTGGACGGCCGAGACCAAGGCCGACCTCTCGGCTGGCCCCGGCGTCGGCGGCAATCTGGTGGTCGTCGGCACCAACGACGGCGACGTGATCGCGTTCGACACGACCGGCAAGCGTCTCTGGAAGACCGACGTCAAGGGCGAAGTGCTGGCGGCGCCGCTCGTGGCCGACGGCCGCGTGATCGTGAGAACTGTGGACGGCCGCCTACGATCGCTCGATGCCGCGACGGGCAAGGAACAATGGAGCGCCGAGGAACCGGTGCCGCGACTCTCGCTGCGCGGGACCGCGCCACC
>JAJTCR010000317.1 GCA_021325695.1 Steroidobacteraceae bacterium
CGAGGGTCGTTGTTTGCGGTGCTGGCGATGGCCGCGACGGTCGGCCTCGCCGGCTGCGAAGGCGACGATGGAGGGCCCAGCGGTCCCGACGAGCCGAGCGGCGGGAACGGCGGCCAGACCGGTCCGACCGGGCCGACGGGGCCGTCCGACGTCCCTATCCTGATGGGCGGCGACGTCGCGAACGTCGATACGGGCGCAGCGCTCACTGCGCAGCAGATCGCCGACATCGGCACGCTGATCGCGACCATCGACACGGCCACGATCACCGACAACAAGCCGGTGCTCGAAATCACCGTCAAGACCGCGCACGGCGGCAACGTGCTGGGACTCGCAGCCACGACGTTGCGACTGGGAATCGCCAAGCTCGTTCCCGCGGCCGACGGCATGCCGTCGCGCTGGCAGAGCTACGTCAATCGCAGCATCGCCTCGAGCATCGAGACGCCAGCGTTGGCGAGCGCGATCCAGGCGAACACCGAATCGGGCGTGGCCGCGGGCTGGACCGAACTCGGATCCGGCCGCTATCGCTATGCCTCGACCGTGGACCTGGCGGCGGTCACGACGCCGATCCCCGTCAGCTACGAGCCGGGGCTGACGCACCGACTGAGCGTCGCGCTGGATCTTTCCGGCAACGCAGGCGCGCTCGAACCCGACAATCCCCACCTGGACTTCGTGCCTGCCGGCGGCGCTGCGACGAGCAAGCTGGTCGCCACGACCGCCAACTGCACGGGCTGCCACGTGCGGTTCGCCGAGCACGGTGGCTCGCGACGCAGCGTCGAATATTGTGTCGTCTGCCACAACGCCGGGACGATCGACCCGGACTCCGGCGAATCGGTGGACCTCGCGTACATGGCCCATTCGATTCATCGCGGCGAGAACCGTGCGTCGCCATACGTCGTGTTCGGCTTCCAGAACCAGGAATTCAACACGAGCGACGTCACCTACCCGCAACCCACCAGCTTCTGTGAAACCTGCCATACGCAGTCGGACGCGGCGCCGCAGGGCGACGACTGGAACATCACGACGACGCCGTCCGCGTGCGGCGGATGTCACGTCACGGGGCTGCTCAAGACCGGGCCGGACCCGACCACCGGCCGCTACGAGTACTCGTACCAGCACTCCAACACGATCGTGCCGCCGGGCTTCACCGCGAAGGACGGTGAATGCCTCGGCTGCCACGGCCCCGGCAAGGTCGCGGGCGACAACCTCGCGCTGCACCAGCGCGACGAGGACCGCAAGGCGATCGAGAACGGCGACCTGTTCGAGTACGCGATCCTGAACGTCGAGAACGCGGCGGTGGGGCAGAACCCGAAGGTCACGTTCCAGATCCTGGACGCGAACGGCGCGCCGGTCGACGTCAAGACCATCACCACCGGGCGCCTGCGCCTCGACTTCGCGTGGTCGACGCAGGACATCCACAATGTCGCGGACGTCGCCGGCAACGCCTACCAGACCGATCGCGGCGAGGCTGTCTCGATCGACCTGATCGCCGAGATGGCGATCGACAACAGTGTCGTCGTCGCCAACGGCGATGGCACGTTCAGCTATACGCTGGCACAGCCGTTGCCGCCGGGGTTCGCGGACGCGACCTTGGGCACCGGTTTGATGGTCGTGCTCGAGGGCCGCCGTGAAATGCCCGATGGCACGGATGCGTACCCGGAAAGCGCGTTCCGGTTCGCCGGAGGCAACGCCCGCCCGGCCCTCGTTGGCCAGGAGAGGTGCGAAACCTGCCACAAGCGTGTCGCCGCGCACGGCGGCAGCCGCGCGGGTGATCCCATCATCTGCACCGTCTGTCACAACTCCAGCCTCAGTGCAGGGACAGGGCCGTTGGCGATGGGCGCCTTCATCCACAACCTGCACGCAAGCCAGGCGCCCTACGACGCCATCACCTACCCGCAGAGGCTCGAACGCTGCGAGGGCTGCCACCTGGCCGGTACGTTCAACACTGCGCGCACCACGGCGTTGCCGGTCACGGTCGATCCGGGGGCCAACGGGCTCGCCTGGCAGGACGACCTTGCGGACTCAGCGACGGCCGGCACGTGCAAGGCCTGTCACGCTGCAGCCACAGGACACATGCAGCAGCAGGGCGGATCGTTCGCGCAGCCCAAGACGCTCAGTCCGTCTTCCGCCGTGGAAGGCTGCGCCGTGTGTCACGGCGCCGGCAGCACCTACGACACGAAGGCGATGCACTGCGGGCTGCTGCCGTTCGGGCAATGCAGCCAGTGACCTGCACGTCACTTCCACTCAACGGAGCGTCGTGCCGGGTCTCCACCCGGGACGACGTCGACCAAAGCCACGGGACGGCTGGAGTCGCAAGATGACCATCAAGCGTAGTTCTGGATATTCACTCGCACGCGCCTGGCTGATTGCGAGCCTGGGCCTGGCCGCGTTCGGGCTCGGCGGATGCAGCGGCGACAACGAGAGCGCCAGCCCCCCGACGTCACCCGACGGCGAATTCCCGCCACAGCCGGGCACGGGCGCGAACGTCCCGATCACCACGGCCACGCAGATCGTGGCAACCGTGCAGCGTGTCACGGTACCGGACGACGGCAAGCCGGTGGTCGAGATCTACCTGAAGGACGAAAACGATTTCTCGTTGACCGGCCTGCCCGCCGGCAACATCCGCTTCGTGCTGGCACGGCTCGAGCCGGCGCAGAACGGCGCCTCCAGCACGTGGCACGCGATCACGCGCCGCACCGACCCGTTCCCGGGCACGCCGCCGCCGGTGCCCGCCGAAGCCGTCACCGGCACCGGTCCGACCAGCCAGGCGTACACGGAGACCGCGAGCACCGGCACCTGGACGGAAGTGGGCAACGGTGTGTACACGTACAAGTTCGCGAAGGGCCTGAAGGACGACCCCGCGATCCCGTACGACGGCACGTTGCCGCACCGCGTCGGCCTCGAGATCCGCATCGGCAGCCCGACGATCCCGGCCAACAACGCGGTGATGACCTTCAACCCGGTCACTGGCACCCCCATTGCCGCATCGGGTCGCGAGATCGTGGACAACGACACCTGCAACGCGTGCCACGACAACCTCGTCTTCCACGGCGGCGCGCGCTTCGACCTGCAGTACTGCGTGATGTGCCACGAGTCGTACACGGCCGACGCGCAGACCGGCAACACGGTCGACCTCAAGGTGATGATCCACAAGATCCACTCGGGCGTGAACCTGCCGAGCGTGCAGGCCGGCAAGCTCTACGGCATCTTCGGCAACAACAATTCGTGGAACGATTTCAGCCACGTCGTCTATCCGCAGGATCGCCGCAACTGCACCACGTGCCACGAGGAAAACGACGAAGACACGCCGCAGGCGAGCAACTGGCGCTTCACGGTGAACCGCGCGACCTGCAGCTCGTGCCACGACAACGTCAACTTCGCGACCGGCGAGAACCACGGCGGCATC
>JAJTCR010000318.1 GCA_021325695.1 Steroidobacteraceae bacterium
ACGTTTCCCCGGCCGCGAACATCGCGCCGAATTCGGTGATGTCGGCACCGACGATGAAGACCGGCTTGCCGGACGTCACGACGACGCCCTTGACGCTGCCGTCCCGGGCGATCGCCTGCGTCGCGGTCTCGAAATCGCGGATGGCCGCCTGGTTCAACTTGTTGACCGATTCGCCCGTGAGATCGAACTTCAGGTCGACGATGCCATCGTCCAGCGCCGTGACGCTGAACGCGGGTCCGGAATGCAGCATGAGAGTCTCCCTTCGACGTGCCTGTGAGCCGGGCCGCCTGAAAGTCGGAGGGCCGGCGACCGAAGTTTGCCGCAGTGCACAAAAATATGTAATGGGGACTAATCGATCACGGGGGTCGCCGCGTCGATCGGGCCGCGTTGCCCACGGTCTCACCGGGCGTTCGAGCCGGGATCCCGGCGCCAGGCTTCAGCTCGTCTCGCGATCGTCGGACCCGGCGCTGCTCGAAACCATCCCCGTCAGCGTCGTGAGCAGGACGTCGGGGTCGACAGGCTTCGGCAGGTGGCGGTCGAAACCCGCCTGCAGGGCATGACTCTGGTCCTCCTCGCGCGCAAATGCGGTCAGCGCGAGCGCAGTGACGCGCGGGCTGTCTTCGTCGGCCTCGAGCTGGCGCAGTCTTCGCACGAGCGAGAAGCCATCTTCGCCGGGCAGACCGATGTCACAGACCACCAGCCTCGGGCGCTCGGTTACGAACGTGTCATACGCAGCGTCCGCCGTCGCCGCAGCCGAGACCCTTGCTCCGTGCATCTCGAGCAACCGTTGCGTCGCCTCGCGCGTGGGCGGATCGTCCTCGACCAGCAGCACGTGCAACCCGTCGAAGCGTGCCTGCTCCGGATCCGCCGCGACGAGCTCCGAGTCGTCGAGCGGTTTCCTCGAGGGTGGCATCGGCAGTCTCACGGTGAACACCGCGCCGCGTCCCTCGCCTTCGCTGGTCGCGGTGATCGAGCCGCCGTGCAGTTCGACCAGCTGCTTCGCGATCGCGAGTCCGAGCCCGAGCCCGGTGTGCGTGCGCATCGTGACCGCTTCGGCCTGGCGGAACCGCTCGAAGACGTACGGCAGGAACTCGGCCTTGATGCCGATGCCCGTATCGCTCACGCGCACCTCGACCGCGTCGCCGATGCGGACGGCGGCCAGGTCGATGCGCCCACCCTGGGGCGTGAACTTGATGGCGTTGGCGAGCAGGTTCCAGATGACCTGCTGGATGCGCTCAGGGTCCACCCGCACGATGCCGATCTCTTCGGCCAGGCTGGCCTCGAGCTGCACGCCACGGGCGGCCGCCATCGGCCGGACCGCGTCGATCGCGCCTTCGATCGCCTCGCACAGCCGGCTCGGCTGGATGTTGAGCCGCAGTTTGCCGGTGGCCATGCGCGACACGTCGAGCAGGTCGTCGATCAGTTGCTGCTGCGTGACGGCGGAGCGCTCGATCATCCGGATACCGTCCCCCCAGTCCTCGTGCGGCACCCTGCCGCTGGAGAGCATCCTGGACCAGAGCCGGATGGTGCTGAGGGGCGTGCGCAGCTCGTGGCTCACCGTCGAGATGAACTCGTCCTTGGCCTGGTTCGCCCGTTCCGCCGCCGCCCGCAGCGTCTCCGACGACCGCAGCGCATCCTCGAGGCGCTTCTGGGCTTCGCGCCGCTCGGTGAAGTCGCGCATGATCTTGGCGAAACCGCGGATGCGCCCGCCCGCGTCGGTCATGGCGGTCAGCGTGCCGCTCGCGAAGAAACGGGACCCGTCCTTGCGCAGGTGAAATCGTTCGTCCATGGCGCAACCGTGCTCCGTGGCCGCGCGGATTTCGCGTTCCGGCTGTCCGGTGGCCCGGTCTTCCGGCGTGAACACGACGGCGGCGGGCCGGCCCAGCGCCTCGCTTTCGGTCCAGCCGAGCAGCCGCTCCGCGCCACTGTTCCAGCTCGTGATCCGGTTGTCGGGGTCGACGGTGAAGATCGCGTAATCGACGGCACTCTCGATCAGCAGGCGCAGCCGCGCCTCGCTGTCGCGCAGGTCCTGCGCCGCACGCCTTCGCGCCGTGATGTCCCAGAATGCCGCGACGCACGCGAGCCCCGGGCCGCCGTCGGCAGCACTGACGGGCGAGGAGCCGACCAGCAGCGCCCTGCGCTGTCCGTCGCCTCGCTCGACCTCGATTTCGTCATCGACCACGGCTTCGCCCCGCGCCACCGTACGGGCGAGCGGCCACTCCTCCAGGTGATAAGGCCGACCATCCGCGTGGAACGTCTTGAACGAGCCGACCAGGTTCGTCCAGTCTGCGCCCAGGAGCGGCAATGGAAACGCCAGTCCGAACAGCTCCGACGCCTTGCGGTTGCCGTACACGAGCTTGCCGGAGCCCGGCTCGACCAGGACCATGGCGGCGGGCATCTGCTCCATCGTCGCCTGCAGGCGTGCCTGCGACGTCGCCAGCGCCTGCTCGGCCAGCTTGCGGGCCGTGATGTCCACGAAGGTCACGACGACACCGTCGATCCGGTTGTCGGCCGTCCGGTAGGGCAACGTCCGGCGCAGGTACCAGGCGCCGCTGTCGCTCAAAATCTCGGCTTCCTGTGGGATCAGGCGCGCCAGCACCGCTTTTACGTCGAGGACGAGGTCGGCACCGTCGCATTTCTGCGCCAGGTGCATGATCGGTCGGCCGATGTCCGCCGGCATCAGGTCGACCAGGTCGTTGACGGCGGGTGTGTACCGCCGCACCCGCAGTTGCGTGTCGAGGAACAGCACGGCGATGTTGGTGCTGCTCAACAGGTTCGTCAGGTCGTTGGTGGTGGCCTCGACCTCGAGCACTTTGGCCTGCAACTGGCTGTTGACGGTGATCAGCTCCTCGTTGAGCGACTGCAATTCCTCCTTGCTGGTCTCGAGCTCTTCGTTCGCACTCTGGAGCTCCTCGTTGATCGAAATGACCTCCTCGTTCGAGGCCTTCAGTTCCTCGTTGCTGACCTCGTACGCTTCGATGGTCTGCTGCAGTTCACGCCGGATCAGGCGCAACTCGCTCGCGAGCACCTCGTCTTCCTGCAACGGGGCCGTCGCTGCGGGCTCGGCCCGGGTTCGCGGGCGCAGCACCACGACCTCGGCCACGTGGCGCTGTGCCGCGGTGGTCTCGAACGTGATGCGGAAATAGTCCGTCTCCGGGCCGCTCAGCAATGGCGCCGCCGTGACCTTGAGCCCGTGGGTCGGCTCGTCCGGCCGGACCTCGCCGCTCACGACGACCGTCTGTCGTTCGGTCATCGCGCGGCGCAGCGCACCTCGCACCAGCGGCTGGAAGGCCGGGCGCAGCAACTCGAACAGATCGTAGGTCGGCGCGCCGGCCGGATGAGCCAGGTACGCCGCCATTTCGCCGTGGTAGTAGACGATCCGGTCGCGTCGGTCGACCACCACGTGGTTCCCGCAGTTCGCGATGGGCATCCGGCGACACTTCCAACAGGTGCTGCGACGAGTGCGCCAGCCGCCGGAAGACGCGCCATTTCTTGCTCAAGGCTTCGAACAGGCCGTTCGCAGCGCCCAGGGTCTCGCTGTTGCCGAGGAACAGGTAGCCGCCCTCGCGCAACGCGAAATGCAGCATCGCGAGCACGCGCCGCTGCACGTCCGGCTCGAGGTAGATGAGCAGGTTGCGACAGGTGCAGAGGTCGATCCGCGAGAACGGCGGGTCACGCAGCAGGTCCTGCGAAGCGAACACGACCATGTCGCGCACGTGTCTGCGGACCCGGTAGGTGTGCTCGTCCTTGTCGAAATACCGGTCGAGCAGGTCGGGCGGCACGTCGCTTTCGATGCCGCCCGGATACACTCCGGCGCGCGCGAATCCCAACGACTTCTCGGCGGTGTCGGTGGCGAAGACCTTGATGTCGACGTGCTTGCCAGCGCGCTCCGCTTCTTCGGCGAGCAGGATCGCGAGCGTGTAGGCCTCTTCCCCGCTCGAACAGGCCGCGACCCAGGCCCGGATCGTCGAGTTCGCTTCCTTTTCGGCGATCAACGGGCGCAGTGCCGCCACGCGCAAGGCCTCCCAGGCGTGTGGATCCCGGAAAAAACCCGTGACGTTGATCATGAGGTCGTTCGCGAGCGAGACGACCTCCTCGGCGTGGTCACGCAGGTGCTCCGCATACTGCGCGAGCCGTTGCATCGACATCATCCCCATCCGCCGCTGGATCCGACGCAGCACGGTCGCACGTCGGTAACCCGTGAAGTCGCGTTCGGTGCGTGCATGGATGATCTCGAGGACCTCCTGCAACTGCTGTCGCTCACGGGCCAGCACGCGCTCGGCGTTCTCGCGACCCGCGTGGCCGGGATCGAGGTAGGGCTGTCGCGCGTACGACGAGAGCACGGCGGGCATTTCGGCGGGTTGCAGGGCCTGGTCGGCGTAGCCGGCGTGGATCAGGCTCGAGGGCATGCCCGGAAACTCGGCCGTGTCCGGGTCCTGCGCGATGCACAGCCCACCGGCGGCCTTCACGGCCTGGGCTCCCGACGTCCCGTTGGTGCCCATTCCCGACAGCACGACGGCGACGGATTTCTCTTTCTGGACCTCCGC
>JAJTCR010000009.1 GCA_021325695.1 Steroidobacteraceae bacterium
TCCGCGGCGAACGCCGCGCGCACGCGCGCGATCTCCGACTCCAGCGCGCGTTGCAGCGCCGATCCCTCGTAGCGATCGATCTGCGCCTGCGACCAGCTCCAGCGCTCGCCGAGCGAGGCTCCCGCGCGGAGGTACGAGCGCATCGCCAGCAGCTGCCGATCGAGGCCGTCGATGCGGTCGAGGGTCTCAACGGCACGTGGATCGAGCCCCTCGCGCAGCGAGGCAAGGTGGGCGCGCACGCGTCCGTCGACCGATGGCGTGTTGTCCGTGGCCCGCGTCGTCCAGGAAGGGAGCAAGAGCGCCGCCGCGACCACGGCGAGCAGTGCTCGCGGCGCCCGGCCGTGACGGTCCATGGCTGCGCTCCGCTGCCTCACGCCGCCTTCGGCACGGCGCCGTCGATCGCGTGCGCGATGGCGTCCTCGACCCGCTCGAGCCAGACGAACTCGATGTCGTTGCGCACGGTCTGCGGGATCTCCTCGTAGTCACGCCGGTTGCGCGCCGGAAGCATCACGGTGCGGATGCCGGCACGATGCGCCGCGACCGTCTTTTCCTTGATGCCGCCCACGGGCAACACGAGCCCGCGCAGGCTGATCTCGCCCGTCATGGCCACGTCGTTGCGGACCGTCTTGCCCGTCATGAGCGAGACGAGCGCCGTGTAGAGCGCCACGCCCGCGCTCGGACCGTCCTTCGGGATCGCACCGGCCGGGACGTGGACGTGAACGTCCGCCTTTTCGAAACGCGTGGAATCGACACCGAGCGACTCCGCCTGCGACTTGAGCAGGCTGAGCGCCGCCTGCGCGCTCTCCTTCATGACTTCGCCGAGCTGACCCGTGAGGATCAACTTGCCGCTGCCGGGCACGCGCGTCGCCTCGATGAACAGGATGTCGCCACCGACCGGCGTCCACGCGAGGCCGGTCGCCACGCCCGGCACGCTCACGCGCATCGCGACCTCGTTCTCGAACCTCGGCGGCCCGAGGATCTCGCGCACGTCCCCGGGCGCGATGCGGACCGAAGTCGCCTTGCCCTCCGCCACGCGGACCGCGACGTTGCGCAGCACGGCGCCGACCTCGCGTTCGAGGTTCCGGCAGCCCGCCTCGCGCGTGTACTCGCGCGCGATCACGTGCAGGGCCTCGTCCTCGATCAACGCCTGCTCGGGTTTGAGTCCATTGGCCTCGAGCTGCCGCCGCACCAGGTAGCGGCGCGCGATCTCGACCTTTTCGTCCTCGGTGTAGCCCGTGAGCTCGATGATCTCCATGCGGTCGCGCAACGGGCCGGGGATCGTGTCGAGCTGGTTCGCCGTGGCGATGAACAGCACCTTCGACAGGTCGAACGGCACGCCGACGTAGTTGTCGCGGAACGTCGAGTTCTGCTCGGGGTCAAGCACCTCGAGCAGCGCCGAGGCCGGGTCGCCCTGGATGCCGTGCCCGAGCTTGTCGATCTCGTCGAGCATCAGCACGGGGTTGCGCGTGCCGGCCTTGCGGATCGCCTGGATCACGTTGCCGGGCAACGCGCCGATGTAGGTGCGCCGGTGGCCGCGGATCTCGGCCTCGTCGTGCGTGCCGCCGAGGCTCGTGCGCTGGAATTTGAGGCCGATCGCACGTGCGATCGACTGGCCGAGCGAGGTCTTGCCGACGCCGGGCGGGCCGACGAAGCAGAGAATCGGGCTGCGGCCTTCCGGGTTCAGCTTGCGCACCGCGAGGTACTCGAGGATCCGCTTCTTGATCTTCTCGAGGCCGTAGTGGTCCGCGTCGAGGATGCCCCGGGCGCGCTCGATGTCGATCGACTCCGGGTCGAGCTTTGACCACGGCAGCGCGATCAGCGTGTCCAGGTAGGTGCGCGCCATCGAGTATTCGCCGCTCGCCTCGTTCATGCGCTCGAGGCGCTTGAGCTCCTTGCGGGCCTCTTTCTCGACTTCTTCCGGCATGCCCGCCTTGGCAATGGCCTCCTCGAGCTCGGCCGTTTCCTCGCCCTCGGCCTCTTCGCCCAGTTCCTTCTGGATCTGCTTCAACTGCTCGCGCAGCACGTATTCGCGCTGGCGGTCGTCGATCGCCTCCTTGGTCTGCTCCTCGATCTGGCGCGAGAGCTTGAGCACCTCGACGCGACGCGTCAGGTGCGCGGAGACCTTCTCGAGCCGTTCGCGGATCTCGGTGATCTCGAGCAGCTCCTGCTTCTCGACCGGCTTGATGTCGAGGAAGCTCGCGATCGTGTCCGCGAGCGTCGCGGGCGACTCGATCGCCTGGATCGAATTGGCGAGCTCGGCCGGTGCCTGCGGCAGCAGCGTGATCGCCTCGACCGCCTTCTGCTTGAGGTAGAGCACCCGCGCCTCGACCTCGGGGTGCGAGCCGCCCGTGTCGTTGAGCCACTCCACGCGCGCGACCAGGTACGGAAAGCCGCTGACCGCATCGAGCACGCGGAAGCGCCGCTCGCCCTGGCAGACGAGGTGGTGCGTCCCGTCGGGCGCGGTGATGTAGCGCACGATCGAGGCGGCCGTGCCGATCCGCTGGAGTTCGTCGAAGCCCGGGTCTTCGGTCTCGGGATCCTTCTGCAGCAGGAAGCCGACCTTGCCCTCGGCGCGCACGGCTTCCTGCGCCCCGGCCACGGTCTTTTCGCGCTTGATCGCGACAGGCAGGATCACGCCCGGAAACAGCACGAGATTGCGGACCGGCAGGACGATCAACATGTCCTCCGGCAGCACGGGCTGCGCCGACTTGTCGCCGCCGTTGCCGGTCGCCGGCAAACCGTTCTTTTCCGTCCTGTCCTCGAGTTCTCTCATTTGGTGCACCTGCGGTTGTCGAGTGCTCATCGACGGGCCAGCAACAGCTGCAGGCAGCCGTCGGCGAGCTGGCGGCCGACCAGTTCCCAGTGACCGGGCCCGAGCGCGAGCCGGCGCTCGAAGCGCCCGTACGGAATCTCGAGCCGCTTCAGATCGGTCCCCGGAGGGTGCTTCGGCAGCCGACGTTCACCGCGCACGACCAGTTCGCCGGGCGCCAGGATCAACTCCATGCGATCCGACGGCACGCCGGGCAACGCGATCTCGACCAGCACCTGGTCCTCGCCCGCGTAGACGTCGACCGGCGGTTCCCAGCGCGGCTGGGCACGCTCGGCGCTCGCGGCAAGACGGAAGAACTGCCGTCGCAGGCGTTCGGCCTGGTCGAGCAGGTCCACGGTCTCGGCCCACATCCACGTCGTCTTGGTTTCGCGTCGCCCCATGTCGTCGCCTGCCTGGTTCGATTCGCCAATGGGCCCTTGGATGGGGGCTGGGTCCGGGGATGCAACCCTCCGCCGCCGCCGGCTATCCTTGACGGTCATGGCCGCCAGCACCGCCGCCCGCCACTTCGACGCGGGCTTCTACCGACGCTTCTACCTCAATCCGAAGACCCGGGTCGTCACTCCCGCCGAAATGGCGCGCCGCGCCGACCTCGTCGCCGTGTTCGTCCGACACGGCGAGCTGCCGGTTCGCTCCATCCTCGACGTGGGCTGCGGGCTCGGGCTCATGCGCGAGCAGTTGCTGCGCCATTTCCCGCGGGCCCGCTACGTCGGCCTCGAGGTCAGCGACTACCTGTGCGCGAAGCACGGCTGGACCCAGGGTTCCGTCGCGACGTTCGAGGCGGAGCGACCGTTCGACCTCGTGATCTGTTACGACGTGCTGCAGTACCTCGACGCGCGCCGCGCCGGCGCGGCGATCCGCAACCTCGCGCGGCTCTGCGAGGGCGTGCTGCATTTCGGCGTGCTGACCCAGGAAGACTGGGAGCTCTACTGCGACAAGCGCAGGACCGACCGCAACGTCCACGTGCGTCCGGCGGCCTGGTACCGGCGCCGGCTCGGGCGCTCGTTCATCAATGCCGGCTCGGGCATGTTCGTGCGTCGCGGGGCGCCGATCCACCTGTGGGAACTCGACCAGGTCGAGGTGCTGCGCTCGCGCCGGCCCTAGACCGCTGCGCTGCAAGAAAGTGACGCGCTCGGGTTCCGCCCGAAACCAGGGTTCTCCGGCCCCGGGACGCTACAATGCGCCCCCTCCGCACCCACGCCCCGTTTCCAGATGACGTTCATCCGTTCGCTCCGCCCGATCCTCCTGGCCGGCCTCGCCCTGGCGCTGGCCGGATGCGGTACCACCAACGCCTGCAAAACCGGCAACCAGGACTACCTGCAGGCGCGCGAGCGCCCGCGGTTGCAGCTGCCCGAGGGCGTGACCGGAAGCGAGCGACTCGGCGGCACCGTGCTGGTGATCCCGGCCGTCTCGCCGACGCCGGACAAGCTCGACCCCGCCCCCGTTTGTCTCGACGAACCGCCCGGGTTCTTCCGCCGCACCGGCGGTGCCGTGGCCGGCTCGCCCGAGGAGGCCGTCAACATCTGGGCCACGGCCTGGGCGGGCCGCAAAGCCGACCAGGTGGCGGCGTTCTATTCGTCGTCCTTCGAATCGACCGAGTCAGGCGGCGGCGCCGCGTTCGTCGAGCAACGACGGCAGCAGGTCGCGAGCGGCAAGGCGCCCGACCCGCGGCTCGACGAGGTGCAGACCACGATGCAGGGCAACGATCGCGCCGTCGTCACCTTCGTGCAGCGTTTCGGTGACAACGCGGTCCGCAAGGAACTGACGTTGCAGCGTGACCCCCAGGGCTGGCGCATCGTTGCGGAGCGCACGCTCGAAGTGCTCTGATAGGCCAAAAGAAGCGGACGCCGACGTCCCCGCTGGCCTCGCGCCAGGAGCCGTTCACGTGAGAAGCACAGCGCTGCTGAGTGGAATCGCCTTGCAGCCGGGCACGTTGCGGGCCGTGCTGCTCGACCGGCTCACGCGCTCGCTCGGCAAGGACCCTGAATCCGCGACCCAGCGCGACATCTACGACGCGCTCTCCCTCGCGGTGCGCGAGGAACTCGCGGCCCGCTGGCTCGCCACGCAGCGCCGGGTGTCGCAGGCCGGCGTCAAGCGCACCTGCTACTTCTCGGTCGAGTACCTGCTGGGCCGCAACCTGCTGAACGGCCTCGCGAGCCTCGAAGGCGACATGGTGCGCGAGGCGCGGGAGGCGCTGGCCGAGCTCGGCTACGACCTCGAGCGCGTCGCCCAGGAGGAGATCGACCCCGGCCTGGGCAACGGCGGCCTCGGCCGGCTGGCCGCGTGCTTCCTCGATTCACTCGCGACGCTGCAGTTTCCGGCGGTGGGCTACGGCATCCGCTACGACTACGGCATCTTCACCCAGGTCATCGACGAGGACGGCCGGCAGCGCGAGATCGCGAGCACCTGGATGCGCGAGCGCAGCCCGTGGGAAATCGTGCGCGACGACGCCCGCCACGTCGTTCGCTTCGGCGGCCGTTGCGCCGCCTTCCAGGACGGGCAGGGCAAGACCCGCTATCGCTGGGTCGACACGCACAACATCTGGGCGATCGGCTTCGACCAGCTGATCCCGGGCAACCGCAGCCCCACGGTCAACCACCTGCGGCTGTGGGCCGGTCGCGCGATTGCACCGTTCAATGTCGAGCTGTTCAACGCGGGCCGGCACAACGAGGCGTCGAACGAGCAGGTCGACGCCAAGAACGTTTCGCGCATCCTGTATCCCGACGACACGACGCCGCAGGGCAAGGAGCTGCGCTTCAAGCAGCAGTACTTCTTCGTCAGCGCGAGCCTGCAGGACATGCTGGCCCAGCACCTCGCCGAGGGTCGCGGCTTCGACACGTTGCCCGATGCGATCGCGATCCAGTTGAACGATACGCACCCGGCGCTCGCGATCCCCGAGCTGATGCGGCTGCTCGTGGACGAGCACGAGGTCGACTGGGAACGCGCCTGGGCCATCGCGCGCCGCGTGTTTTCGTATACGAACCACACGCTGCTGCCCGAGGCGCTCGAAGCCTGGCCGATCGCCTTCTTCGAGCGGATCCTGCCGCGCCACCTGCAGCTGATCTACCTGATCAACCGGACGCTGCTGGACGAGGTCTCGGCGAAGCATCCGGGCGACAACGATCGCCGCCGGCGGATGTCGCTGATCGACGAGGGCAACGGCCGGCAGGTCCGCATGGCACACCTCGCCGTCGTCGCGAGCCACACCATCAACGGCGTGGCGAAGCTGCACTCCGAGCTGATGACGCGGACGATCTTCAACGACTTCGCCACGCTGTGGCCCAACCGCTTCACCAACGTCACCAACGGCATCGCCGTGCGGCGCTGGCTCAAGCAGGCGAATCCCGGCCTGTCCTCGCTGCTCTCGCGCCACCTGGGCGATTCCTGGGAAAACGACCTCGAGGAACTCGAGCGACTGCGCTGGGCCGCGGACGACGCCGAGTTCCGGCGCGAGTTCCGCGAGATCAAGCTCGAAAACAAGCGACGTCTCGCGAGCGAGGTGCAGCGTCGCGTCGGCATCGAGGTCGACGTGCACTCGCTGTTCGACGTCCACGTCAAGCGCATCCACGAGTACAAGCGCCAGCTGCTCAACCTGCTTTACGTCGTCACGCGCTACCACCGGCTGCGCGCGGACCCGGACGCGTTCGCTGTGCCGCGGACCGTGTTCTTCGCGGGCAAGGCCGCGCCCGGCTACGTGATGGCCAAGGGCATCATCAAGCTGATCAACAACGTGGCCGAGGTCGTCAACGACGACCGCAGCATCAAGGGCAAGCTCAAGGTCGTGTTCCTGCCGGACTACGACGTCACTCTGGCGCAGCGGATCATGCCCGCGGCCGACCTCTCGCAGCAGATCTCCACGGCCGGCCTCGAGGCCTCCGGCACGGGCAACATGAAACTCGCGCTCAATGGCGCGCTCACGATCGGCACGCTCGACGGCGCCAATATCGAAATACGCGAGCAGGTGGGTCCCGAGAACGTCTTCATCTTCGGCCTGCAGGCGCACGAGGTGGTCGAGCTGCGGGCCCGTGGCTATTCGCCGGACGAGTACGCCACGACGAATCCCGACCTGCAGCGGACGCTCGAACTGATCGAAGCTGGCCACTTCTCTCCGGCCAACGTCTATGACGGCAAGCCGATCGTCGAGCGGCTGACGACCGACGGCGAGCCCTATCTCGTGCTCGCGGACTTTGCCGATTACGCCCGCGCCCAGGCCGAGGTCGATGCGCTTTACCTGAAGCCGGACGACTGGAGCCGCAGGGCCGTGCTGAACACGGTCAACATGGGCCTGTTCTCGAGCGACCGCAGCATCCGTGAGTACGCCGAACGCATCTGGCATATCAAGCCGGTGCTCTAGATAAAGTGCGGCGATCCGTGTCGCGGAACGGCGACGTAGGCGGGTTTCCTACCACAGGACTTACGTTCCCGGCGATACCGTCCCTTGCCCGCTTCGTGGAGGATGCGCGCCAGGCCAGAACTGCATGCCACGCACGGAGGAAGACACCATGTACATGACCACCAACGCCCGCTGGATCGCCGCCGCCGCCCTCGCCGCCTCACTGGCGATGACCGGCTGTTCGAAGGAAATGGACGGCGAGGGCCCCGACACTGCGGCTGAAGCCGAGGCCGACGCCAGCATGGACTCTGCGCAGCAGAGCGCCAACGAGGCCGCCGACTCGGCCGGAGACGCCGTCGAATCCGCCGGTGATGCGGCGGTAGCCGGCGCCCAGGACGCGGCCGCCGAAGCC
This sequence comes from Steroidobacteraceae bacterium, assembly GCA_021325695.1. GTDB lineage: Bacteria > Pseudomonadota > Gammaproteobacteria > Steroidobacterales > Steroidobacteraceae > RPQJ01. The sequence goes on from JAJTCR010000009.1 coordinate 7,573, forward strand.
GGTGCCGCCGCCGACCAGGCCGAGGACGCCACGGCCGACGCGCTGAACAACGCGGGCCAGGAGATGCAGGAGACCGCGGAAGAGATGAAGAAGGACGAGTAACCGCGAGCGGGCGGGGTCCCTTCCGGGGCCCCGCTCGAGACGGTCACGGGTTCGCGTTGGGGAAGAAGAGCTGCTCGCCGCCGATGCGATAACCGGCAATCGCGCGCTGCCCCGCCGGCGAAACGAGCCAGTCGATGAATTTCTGTCCCGCCTCCCGCTTCACGTGCGGGTGTTTCGCCGGATTCACGAGCATGGCGCCGTACTGGTTGAACAGCCGGCGGTCGCCCTCCACCAGCACTCTCAGCGATTGTCGGTTGCCGAACGACAGCCAGGTTCCGCGGTCGGCCAGAACGTAGGCGTTCATCGCCGCGGCGGTGTTTAGCGCGGGCCCCATGCCCGCGCCGACTTCCTTGTACCAGGGCCCCTTGGTGGCCTCGAGGTCGATCCCGGCGGCCTGCCACAACCGCAACTCGGCAGCGTGGGTTCCGCTGCGATCCCCGCGGGAGACGAAAGGCGCGCGTGCCGCGGCGACCCTCCGCAGCGCGCCGGTGATGTCCTGCCCCCCCTGCGCCCGGGCCGGGTCCTCGGCCGGGCCGATCAGCACGAAATCGTTGTACATCACGTCGAAGCGCTTCACGCCGTAGCCGTCGGCGAGGAATTTTTCCTCGGCGGCCCGGTCGTGCACGAACACCACGTCGGCGTCGCCGCGCCGCCCCATGTCCAGCGCCTGCCCGGTGCCCACGGCGACGACCCGCACCTCGATTCCCGAAACCGCGGTGAACGCGGGCAGCAGGTGCTGGAACAGTCCCGACTGCTCCGTCGACGTGGTCGAGGCGACCGTGATGAACAGTTCGGCCGCCGGCGCCTGAGTGGTGAGCAGGCCCGCGGCGAGGCAAAGCAGTCGCGAGAGCGTCTTCATGGCAGCTCCTCCTTGAGAAAGTCGGCGGCGGCCCGTGAGCGCGGCTGTTGGAAGAACTCCGGTGCCGGCGTGCATTCGCTGACGCGACCGTTGTCGAGGAACAGTATGTCCTGCGCGAGCCGGCGGGCTTGTCCGAGATGGTGCGTCACCATCACGACCGTCGTGCCCGCCCCGTGCAGGGCGGCGATGCCCGCCTCGATCGAGCGCATGGCCGCCGGGTCGACGCTCGCCGTGGGCTCGTCGAGGAACAGGATCCGCGGCCGCAGGGTCGCGGCGCGTGCGAGCGCGACCCGCTGCTGTTCACCGCCCGAAAGCACGCGCGCGGGGCGCTCGGCCAGGTGACGCAGGCCCACCGCCTCGAGCACGTCGAGCGCGCGACGCCGAGCCTCGCGCCGGGGCACGCCCCGCACGACCAAACCGTAGGCCACGTTGCCGAGCACCGAGCGGCGCAGCATGACGGGCCGCTGGAACAGCATCGCCTGCGATGACGGCGGCGCCGCCAGGTCGCCCCAGCGCACCCGGCCCGACGTCGGCGCGAGCAGCCCGTGCATCACGCGCATCAACACGCTCTTGCCGGCGCCGTTCGGCCCGAGGATGACCGTGCAGCTGCCCTCGGTGATCCGCAGGTGCACGTCGTGAAGGATCGCGTTGCCGGCCCGCGCGAACCCGACGCCGTCGAGCAGCAGCGGGAACATGGCGCTCACCGCGGGCCGCCGGCGGCCCAGATGCGCACGCCGTGGGCCAGCGCGTTGACCAGCAGCACGAGCGCGAGCAGCACCAGCCCGAGGCCCAGCGCCAGCGGCAGGTCGCCCTTGCTGGTCTCCAGCGCGATCGCCGTGGTCATCACGCGCGTCACGCCGTCGATGTTGCCGCCCACGATCATGACCGCGCCCACCTCGGCGATGGCGCGGCCGAAGCCTGCGAGCAGCACGGTCGACAACGACCAGCGCGTGTCCGCGATCAGGGTCCAGGCCGCCTGCAGGTTCGAGGCACCCAGCGAACGGAGCTGTTCCGCGTATTCCGACCACGCGTCCTCGACCACCTGCCGGGAGAGCGCCGCCAGCAGCGGGAACACGAGCAGGGCCTGGGCAATGCTCATGGCGGTCGGTGTGAACAGCAGGCCGAACGACCCGAGGGGCCCCGCGCGCGACAGCAGCAGGTAGACGGTGAGGCCCACGACTACGGCCGGCAGCCCCATGAACCCGTTCAACAGCACGGTCAGCGTCCGTCGGCCACGGAACCGGCCTACGGCCAGCAGCGCGCCCGCGGGCAGCGCGAACGCCGCCGCGAGCACCACGGCGATGAAGCTGACGCGCAGGCTCAGCGCGACGATCCCGTAGAGGTGGTCGTCGCCATGCAGCAGGAGCGCGACCGCGGCATGGAAGCTGGCGGAGAGGGTATCCAAGTGCGGAAGGGGACCTGAACTGCGGTCAGCATAGCGACCTGCGCACGGACGCGACACCCTCGGTTATCGCCAGCCGGCGCGGGTACACTGGCCGACGTGGCCGCGAGAACGAACTTGAACACTGCGGACATCGACGCGCTCGTCCAGGCGCGTCACCCCGCGCCGCGCTCGCTGCTGGGCTACCACGAGTTTCCCCGTCGCACCGGCGACGACCCGGTCTGCGTGGTGCGCGTGCTCGAGCCGGACGCGCTTTCCGTCCAGGTGTTGTCGGACGGCGACCCGGGGCCGGGGCTCGAGCTCAAGCGGGTCCACGAGGCAGGGCTGTTCGAAGGCCGCGTGCCATATCGTCGTCCGGTGCGGCCTTACCGGTTGCACGTGCGTTACCGCGACGGTGTCGAAGTCGACAAGCACGATGCTTATTACTTCGCGCCGCAGCTCACCGACTTCGACTTCTACCTGTTCGGCGAAGGCAACCACTGCTCCATCTACTACAAGCTCGGCGCGCACCCCTGCGAGCTCGACGGGCTGCGCGGCACCCGCTTTGCGGTGTGGGCGCCGAACGCGGCGCGCGTGAGCGTCGTCGGGGCGTTCAACTTCTGGGACGGCCGCAAGCACGCGATGCAGGTCCGCGGCAGCTCCGGCATCTGGGAGTTGTTCATTCCCGACGTCGCGCCCGGCACGATCTACAAGTACGAGATCCGCACGCGCGCCGGGCAGACGATCCTCAAGGCCGACCCGTACGGCTTCGCGATGGAACTGCGGCCCGGCAACGCCTCGATCGTCGCCGATCTCGACGGTTACGAGTGGCACGACGCGGCATGGCTCGACACGCGCGCGAAGGCCAATCACACCCGGCTGCCGATCAATGTGTACGAAGTGCACCCGGGCAGCTGGCGGCGCGCATACGACCGCACGCCGCAGTTCCTCAACTGGCACGAACTCGCCGACGAGCTGATCCCGTACGTCAGGGCGCAGGGTTACACGCACGTCGAGCTGATGGGCGTGGCGGAACATCCGTTCGACGGCTCCTGGGGCTACCAGGTCGTTGGCTACTACGCGCCGAGCGCCCGGTTCGGGTCGCCACACGATTTCATGCACTTCGTCGATCGCTGCCACGCGGCCGACCTCGGCGTGATCATCGACTGGGTCCCCGCGCACTTCCCGCGCGACGACCACGGCCTCGCACTGTTCGACGGCACCGCGCTGTACGAGCACGCCGACCCGCGCCTCGGCGAACACGCGGACTGGGGCACGAAGATCTTCAATTACGGCCGGCACGAGGTCCGCAACTTCCTGGTCGCCAATGCGCTGTACTGGCTAGATCGCTACCACGTCGACGGGCTGCGCGTGGATGCGGTGGCCTCGATGCTCTACCTCGATTACAGCCGCAAGACGGGCGAGTGGGTGCCGAACCGCTACGGCGGTCGCGAAAACCTCGAGGCGATCGAGTTCCTGCGGCAGCTCAACACCGCGATCGGCCGCGATTTTCCCGGCGTGATGACGTTCGCCGAGGAGTCGACCGCCTTCCCGGGCGTCACCCAGCCGGCGCACCTGGGCGGCCTCGGCTTCCACTTCAAGTGGAACATGGGCTGGATGAACGACACGCTGCGCTACGTCGAGCACGACCCGGTGCATCGCCGCTACCATCATTCGCTGGTGACGTTTTCGTTCGTCTACGCCTGGTCGGAGAAGTACGTGCTGCCGATTTCGCACGACGAGGTCGTGCACGGCAAGAAGTCGCTGCTCGACAAGATGCCGGGCGACGAGTGGCAGAAGCGCGCGAACTACCGCTGGTTCCGTGCCTACATGACCGCGCACCCGGGCAAGAAGCTGCTGTTCATGGGCAGCGAGTTCGGGCAGTGGCACGAATGGCGCGACGAGCACTCGATCGACTGGCACCTGCTCGAGCAGCCGGTGCACCGCGCGTTGCTGCACCTGGACCGTGACCTCAACGGCATTTACCGCGACTACCCGCAGTTCCACGCGAGCGACGCCGATCCGGCCGGCTTCGCCTGGGTCGAACTGCATGACGCCGACCAGAGCGTCTTCGCGTTCCTGCGCCGGTGCCCGGAGCAGCCGGAGCGCGCGCCGCTGCTCTGCGTCTTCAACTGCACCCCCGTGCCGCGGCACGATCATCGGCTCGGCGTGCCGGCCGCCGGCGCCTACCGCAAGATCCTCGACACCGACGCGGCGCGCTACGGCGGGTCCGACTACAACCGGCAGGATCGCGTCGTCTCGGAGCCAGCGCCATC
>JAJTCR010000319.1 GCA_021325695.1 Steroidobacteraceae bacterium
CGGCCCACCGGGAGTTCGTGCTGCGTGTCGCCGACGGAGCGGCGTTGCGCTGCCGGAAGCTGCTGCTCGCGTCCGGCGTGCGCGACGAATTGCCGCGACTTCCAGGGATCGAGGACTTCTACGGCAAGACCGTGCACCACTGCCCGTATTGCGACGGCTGGGAAGCGCGCGACGAGCCGATCGCCGTCTACGGCCGGCGCAACCGTGCGTTTGAAATGTGCCGCGCGATGACCGCCTGGAGCGACGACATCGTACTCTGCACGAACGGCGCCTCGGGACTCGACGCGGAGCAGAAGCGGCAACTGGCCCGCAACGGCGTGCGGATCATCGAGGAGAAGATCGTGCAGCTCGCCGGGCGCGATGGGCAGCTCGAGGCCATCGTGTTCCACGGCGGCCGACGGCTGCCACGGCGCCGTCTGTTCTTCGACCTCCCTTCGCACGCGCAGTCGGAGCTGTCGCGACAATTGGGCTGTCGCATCCGGCGCAATGGCAGCGTGCACTGCAGTGGCTACGAAGCGACCGACGTGCCCGGCGTGTTCATCGCAGGCAACATCGCCGGCGACGTGCAGCTCGTGATTTTTGCGGCGGCCGAGGGTGCGAAGGCTGCCTTCGGCATCAACCGCTCACTGACGCGGGAGCAGTTCGAGCTCAACGCGACGGGCCGCCGGATCGTCGAGCACCCGACCGAGGAAGCCGGGTGACCTGGCCAACCCCTGGTTCCTAGAACCCGTAGCCGACTTCCACGCCGCCGTAGGCGCCGTCCGCGTCGTCCTGGAAACGATAGCCAGCCTTGAGTCCGAAGGTGAACCTCGAGGCGCCTGGGCGAAACGTCGTGACGAGGCCGGCGGCCGTTGCATCGGCTTCGTCGTTGCCGTTCGCCACTGCCTCGAAACCGAACGCCCGTGCCTGCGTGGCGCCGTGCATCAGCCGACCGCGTACCCAGTACCCGTTCTGCTCGTTGCTGTACGAGGCAATGCCGCCGACGCGCCAGTCTCCGGCCACTTTGCGTTCGAAGTCGAACTGCAGCTTGCCGCCGAGCTGGCTGCCCCTCGCGCGGGCATCGCGATCGTCCGGGTCGAGCGAGGTGTCGGTGTGGCGCAATCCCACCGATGCGCTCCACCAGCCGAGTTCGTTCGAGTCGCCATAGCCCAGAGCGGCTTCGACGCCGTATGCGTCGGCCTGCACGCGACCCGGGCCACCGTCGTACTCGTAGCCGAACGCATCGACCCAATACCGCTGGTACCAGCCGCGTCCGTCCGTGCGCTCACCGAACGGCACGAGCGCCCCGACGAAACTGTAGTACGCGGCGTCGGCTACTTCTCCCCCGAAGACCAGTAGTCGTTCGGACGCCGTGGCCTGGGGCGCAGTCAGCGTGGAGACAGCGCCGAAAGCGATCGAGAGAATCGCGCGCTGCGCGACGGACACGTTGCGATGTGGGTTCATGCGGTGAGCTTGTACAGGTAGATCGGCGCGGCGTGCGTCTCGAGCACGGCCTCGTCCTGCACGCGACCGACGACGCCGCGCGGTCCCGAGGCAGTGACTTCTTCTGCATAGAGACGGCCGTTCTGCGGCAGCACGCCCAGCGACACCATCGTGCGCACGCCCGTCTTCGGGTCGCTGCGCGAAATGAAGCCGACGCCGGACCCCTCTTCGGAGTTGACTCGCTTGTACAGCACCGGCGCCCAGGTTTCGCCGGCGAGGCGTCGCGTGTGCTCAACCGGTCCGGTCCGCAGCCATGAGCGTGCGCGCTCGAGCGGTGTCGGCACGCGATCGCTGAGTCCGTTGAGCGTCCACTGCAGGTCGGACCCGAACAGGAACATCTCGAGGCGGTTGCGCTCGTCGGAGAGACCCCAGCGGAACTCGCACCCGAGCGCGGGTTCCTCGGCCACTGCCGTGTCGCCAGGCGTGCTCACGGCGCGGACCATGACCCGGACCGCCAGCGGCCCGGTCGGCAGCAGCAACTCCCCCGTCAACTCCTGCCCCACGGTCACCGTGCCCGCGGGGGCGCCCACGACGCGGCAACCGAGCGGCGAAATGTCGGTCGCGAGCGCGAGGCTGTCCTGGCCCGTCGGCGTGTGTACCCGCAGCGGCACCGGCAGCGGGAAGCGATACTCGCGACGCCGCGACGTCGCGACCCGGAGCGCATATCGAATCGCGATCGCTGCGATGCCACAGGTCAGCGCCGCCCACAGGACGTTGGCGACCAGGGCGCCCGTCGGCAAGCCGCGGTCGGTTCCGATCAAGGCGATGCCCACCGGGATCGCTGCGAGGTTCAACACCAGCACCAGGTACTGCGGCCAGAGCATCCGGCGCGTCGCGTTCCCCTCGCCCAACTGCTTCGGTGTCACCACGAAGCGCAGCCTGCGCAGGAAGAGTCCGAAGGTCGCGGTGATGAACACGGCGAACCGCATCATGTTGTACTGCTCGGTGAGCAGCGTGCGGCCATAGCCACGCGCCACTTCCTCGAACGTCCAGAACGTGAGCACGTAGTACGGCAGGAAGCGGACCAGGAACTCCCTGTCGAGCTGCAGGATGGGCATCGTGCCGGTCGTGAGCACGATGACCGGCGCCGTGAAGAAGATCAGCCGCTGCCAGCCCTCGAAGTACGCGAGCATGGTGGCGAGGTACGAGAGCCGCTGGCTCGGGCTGAGCCCGCGCGAAAACAGCACGCCCTCCTGGCGCCACACCTGCATCGCACCCTGGCCCCAGCGCAGGCGCTGCTTCAGGAACGGGATCGCGCTGGCAGGGGCGAGACCGAACGCGAGCGAGCGGGCGTAGTACACGGACTTCCAGCCGCGCTTGTGCAGCCGGATCGAGGTGTGGATGTCCTCGGTGACGGTGCCGGTCGAGAAGCCGCCGATGTCGTCGAGCGCCTTGCGTCGGATCACCGCGCAGCTGCCGCAGAAAAACGCGGCGTCCTGGCTGTCCTTGCCGGGCTGGATGACGCGGAAGAACAGCGTCTGCTCGCTCCACTCGAGCGACTCGCGACGGTTCAACCGGTGCTGGAACGAGTCGAGGTTGTAGAAATCCTGAGGCGTCTGGACGAAGGCGACCTCCGGGTCGCGGAGGAATCCGAGCGTCTCCTCGAGGAAGTTCGGCGCAGGCGCGTGGTCCGCGTCGAAGATCGCCACGAATTCCGCGTCGGCAGTACCTGCATTTCGAGCCGGTTGCCGTCGTCGAGCAGCCAGACCTCGGTCGCCTGTTTCATGCGCTGCGCAGCCATCACCGTACGCCGCACGATGTCGATCGACTCGTTGATCGTCGGCACGAACACCGCGACCGTGGCGCCCTCGGGTACGGGGAGCGGCGTGCGTGCGCGCAGGCGCCAGCACATCAGCAGGTACAGCAGTGCGCACAGGAAGCCGAAGGCCTCGGCGCCGAAGACCAGTGCGGAGAACAGCGGCGCGTCCGGGTTGAACGTGCCTGGCCGCCAGCTCAGGTACGAGATACCCACCGCCAGGAACGTGAGCACCAGCGCGCGCTGCCCGAGCGTGAGCGATGCGTACCGGGCCGACGGAGACGCGACCGCACCCGCCTTGGAACCGTCCGACACCTTGCCCTTCCTCTTCCGACGCCCGCCACTTCCGGGGCGCGCGCAGGCTCGGTCACGGCCCTGCGTCCATGCAGTGCCAGCGGCCGGAACTCTAGGCGGCAGAGCCCGGACCAACCGGACTTAAGTCGCAATCGACAGGGCTTATGTCGTCACCGGCGGTGCGACTCGTGACGCGCGTCACGCGCGGCCAGGAAAGGTTCGCTCCGGTTGCATTTCGGGTCGATCCAGTTCCCAATCTCGGCGAGGCGGTCCGGCCTCGTGGACCCTGGACGTCCGGCATGGAGGCTGCTGACGGCAACGACGATCTCCCAGGTCAACGGCATGGCCGTCGGGTAGACCCGGCGCGCGTCGAATCGACCCTCGGCCACGCCCAAGGTCGTTTCATGGAGATGATCGCGTCCGGCGCGCCGCTGTCGACCGTGCTCGATGCGATCGCCGACGAGGTCGAAGCGCTCGTCCCCGGCACGCAGGCCTCGGTCCTGGTCGTCGACTCCACCGGCACGACCCTGCGCCACGGCGCGGCCCCCAGCCTGCCGCACGAGTTCGTGCGCGAAGTCGATGGCTGGCCAATCGGTCCTGCGAGCGGAATATGCGGCACCGCCGCGTTCCGGCGCGCCCAGGTGATCATCGAAGACATCGCCTCGGACCCGCTCTGCAGCGATGTCCGCGCACTGGCGCTGCGCTACGGCCTGCGCTCGGCGTGGTCGACGCCGATCTGCGATGGCCAGGGCGGGGTGCTCGGCACGTTCGCGTTCTACCACCGTGAACCGTGGACGCCGGGCCCCTACGAGCAGAGCGTCGTCGCGATGGCCACGCACGCCAGCGCCGTCGCGCTGCGTCGCGATCGCGACGAACAGCACGTGCGCAAGCTGTCGGCCGCGGTCGAACAGAGCGCCGACAGCATCGTGATCACCAACCTCACCGGCGTCATCGACTACGTCAACGAGGCGTTCTGTCGCGTGAGCGGCTACTCACGCGCGGAGGTGCTCGGCTCGACGCCGGCCATCCTCAAGTCGGGCCGGACTCCCGCCGCCACCTATCGCCAGCTCTGGGAGACGCTTGGTCGCGGCCAATCCTGGCGCGGCGAGTTCGTGAATCGGCGCAAGGACGGTCGCGAGTACCACGAGAGCAGCCTGATCACCCCGCTGCGGCAACCCGACGGCCGCGTCACGCACTACCTCGCCGTCAAGTCCGACGTCACGGAGCACAAACGGATCTCTGCAGAACTCGCGCTGCATCGCCACCACCTCGAGGACCTGGTCGAGAAGCGGACCGCGGAACTCGCGCTTGCCAAGGTGCAGGCCGAGGCGGCCAATCGCGCCAAGGGCACGTTCCTCGCGAACATGAGCCACGAGATCCGCACGCCGATGAACTCGATCCTCGGTCTCACCTACATCCTGCGCCAGAACACGCGCGACCCCGAGCAGCAGGCGCTGCTCGCGCGACTGCACGACTCGGCGCAGCACCTGATGCACGTCATCAACGGCATCCTCGACCTGTCGAAGATCGAGGCGGGCAAGATCGCGATCGAGGAATCCGAGCTCTCGATCGAGAACGTCATGCGCAACGTCGTGGAGTTGCTTTCGCACGAGGCCGAGGCCAAGAACCTCACGCTCGACGTCGCCGTCCACGGGGTCGACGCGGTCCTGTACGGCGACCCGACGCGCCTCTCGCAGGCCTTGCTCAACTATGTCTCGAACGCGATCAAGTTCACGCCCGCGGGCCGGATCGCATTGCGTGCGCTCGTCGAGCGCCAGGACGAACTCTCGCAGTGGGTGCGCTTCGAAGTCGACGATACCGGGCCGGGCATCCCCGAGGACCGGCTCGGCAAGCTGTTCAACGCATTCGAGCAGGGCGACGCCTCGACCACGCGCCGGCACGGCGGCACGGGTCTCGGACTCGCGATCACGCGCGGCCTCGCCCAGATGATGGGCGGCGATGCCGGCGCCAGGAGCACGCACGGGACGGGCAGCACGTTCTGGTTCACGGCCAGGCTCGGGAGGCTCGCGCCCTCGACGATCACCTCGGAGTCCGCGTTGCGCGAGTTTCGCAGCACGCATCGGCTGCCGGCCAAGCAGGAGCCGCGTCCGTTCGCGGGCCGCATCCTGCTCGCCGAGGACAACCCGACCAATCAGTTCGTGCTGCTCAAGCTCCTGCGGGACCTCGGGGTGTCGGTCGACCTCGCCGAGAACGGCCGCGACGCGGTCGAACTGCTGCAGCAGCGCGCGTACGACCTCGTGCTGATGGACGTCCAGATGCCCGAAATGGACGGGCTCGCGGCGACGCGTGCGATCCGCGAGCTGCCCGAGCGCGCGGAAACGCCGATCGTCGCGCTGACCGCGAACGCGTTCACCGACGATCGCGAGCGCTGCCTCAAGGCCGGCATGAACGGCTTCCTGCCGAAGCCGATCGACCCGGCGCTGCTGCGCGAGGCGCTCGAACGCTGGCTTCGCTAGGGCCTGCTAACACTCATTGTCATGGGCTGCGTGCCTCTCCAATCGCCTGCGGCAAGGCGCAAAGCGCAAGCCAATATGTCGATATTGGCAAGCTTTGTGACGCAGCAGCAGGCGATTGTAGAGCCACCCGATAATGATCGAATATCCTTCGATGGGACGATCCATGGCAGTCCAGCGCGTTGTTGCTCTCCACTTGTGTACATAAAGTACACGGCGGTCGTCGCGCCTGGCGCTGGACTCCCATGGATCGTCGCAGCTCATGCC
>JAJTCR010000320.1 GCA_021325695.1 Steroidobacteraceae bacterium
GGAAGAAGCCCAAGTGACCTGGGTCGTGAGGTCCTGCGTCGAGTTGTCCGAGTAGACGCCGGTCGCGGTGAACTCCTGGGCCAGGCCGTTCGCGATGCTCGGGGCTGCGGGTGACACCTCGATCGACACCAGGGTGGCGGCGGTCACGTTCAGTGTCGTCTCGCCACTCACGGCGCCGCTGACCGCGGACACGGCGGTGTTGCCGAGGCCAACCGCGGACGCCAAACCGTTGGAGCCGGCGGCGTTGCTCACCGTCGCCACCGCGGGGTTGGAAGCGCTCCAGGTGACCTGCGTCGTGACGTCCTGCGTCGAATTGTCCGAGTAGAGGCCGGTCGCCGTGAACTGCTGGTCGCGGCCGTTCGCGATGCTCGGAGCCACCGGCGACACCTCGATCGACACGAGGGTCGCGTCGGTCACCGTCAACGTCGTCTGACCGTTCAGCGCGCCAGTGGCCGCAGACACGGTCGTGTTGCCGGCGCCGACCGTTGTCGCGACGCCGTCATTGTTCACGGTCGCCACGGCCGTGTTCGAGGAGGCCCAGGTGACCTGCGCCGTGAGGTTTCGCGTCGTGTTGTCAGTGTAGAGCCCGGTCGCCGTGAACTGCGTGGTCGTCCCGGCGGCCGCCGTGGCCAGGCTCGGTGTGACCTCGATCGATTTCAGGCTCGGGGTGCTGCTCGCGGGCGTTGCCGGCGCAGCAGCCTTGCCGCGGTGGCCATCGCCTTCGCAACCGGCCAGCGCGGCCAGAAGTGCCAGCATGATGGCGGGCATCGCCTGCCGCACCGCGTCCCTGACCATCCAATGAAACACTTGCAATTCCTTGACTGCGGATCGATGGCAGGCAGTATCGACAAGGCGGAGAAACCGCAGACGTGATGCGCGTCGCAGTCCTCGCTTCCGAAGGTGGAGCGTTCGGGAGATTCACCGACCGAATTCAAGACCAGTGCATTCGACCGCTCTGCCACCCTTCCACGATCAGCCCTTGATGACCTCGGCACCGTCCATGTAGTTCCGCAATGCCGGCGGTATTGCGACACTGCCATCGCCCTGCTGGTAGTTCTCCAGCACCGCGACGAGCGTCCTGCCCACCGCGAGCCCCGAGCCGTTCAAGGTGTGCACGGGCTCGGGCTTGTTCGTCGCCGGATTGCGCCAGCGCGCCTGCATGCGCCGCGCCTGGAACGCCTCGCAGTTGGAGCACGAGGATATTTCGCGATATTTCTGCTGGCCGGGCAACCACACCTCGATGTCGTAGGTCCGGGCGCTGCTGAAGCCGATGTCGCCGGCGCACAGCGCGACGACGCGGTACGGCAGCCCGAGTCCCTGCAGCACCTGCTCGGCGTTGCCCACCAGCAGCTCGAGTTCCGCGTACGAGTCCTCCGGTTTGCACACGTGCACGAGCTCGACCTTCTCGAACTGGTGCTGGCGGATCATGCCGCGCGTGTCCTTGCCGTAGGATCCCGCCTCGCTGCGAAAGCACGGCGTGTGCGCGGCGTAGCGACGCGGCAGCGTGGCCGCCTCCAGGATCGAGTCGCGCGCGAGGTTCGTGACCGGCACTTCGGCGGTCGGGATCAGGAAGAACTCCGCTTCACCCGAGGTCACTTTGAACAGGTCGGCCTCGAACTTCGGCAGCTGGCCGGTGCCCACGAGCGAGCTGCGCGCGACGAGGTACGGCGCGTAGATCTCGGTGTAGCCGTGTCGGCCCGTGTGCAGGTCGAGCATGTACTGGATCAGCGCACGGTGCAGGCGCGCGAGCCCGCCCTTCAGCACGACGAATCGCGCGCCCGAGATCCGGCCGGCCGCCTCGAAATCCATCGCGGTATCGGCAAGCCGCTCGCCGATCGCGACGTGGTCGAGCGGTTGCCACTCGAATTCGCGCGGCGTGCCCCAGCGCCGGACCTCGACGTTCGCGCTCTCGTCCCGACCGTCAGGAACGCTCTCGTGCAGCAGGTTCGGCAGGCCGAGCATCAGGTCGTCGGACTCGGCCTGCACGGCGGCGAGGTCCTTCTCCAGTCCTTCGAGCTTGCGACCGAGCGCCTCGCCTTCCGCGAGCAGCCCGGCGATGTCCTGGCCTTGCGCCTTGGCCTTGCCGACGTTCTTGGCGTGGGCGTTGCGGGCCGCGCGGAATTCGTCGGCGGCGACCTGCGCGAGCTTCCGCCGCTCCTCGAGCGCACGGAAGCGCTCGACGTCGAGCTGGAAGCCCCGGCGCGCGAGGTTGGCCGCGACCGCGGCAGGATCGGAACGGAGCAGGCGTGCGTCGAGCATGGCGAGAGCGGAGGCCGAAAAACGCGAAGTGTAGCAGGCGCGCCTGGCGCCTATTTCTGGCGTGAGCGCACGCGCTCGAGCGCTTCGGCGATCCTGATCTCGAGCCCGCGCGGCACCGGCTCGTAGTAACGCGCCGGCTCCATGTCGTCGGGAAAGTACTTCTCGCCCGCCGCGATTGCCTCGGGCTCATCGTGTGCGTAGCGATAATCCTTGCCGTAGCCGAGGCCCTTCATCAGTCGCGTCGGCGCATTGCGCAGGTGCATCGGCACGTCGAGCGTGCCGCGTTGCTGCGCATCGGCCATCGCGGCGTTGTACGCGACGTACACGGCGTTGCTCTTCGCGGCGCACGCCATGAACACGACGGCCTGGGCGAGCGCCAGTTCCCCCTCGGGACTGCCGAGTCGCTCATAGGCCTCCGCCGCCTGCAGCGCGAGCTGCAGCGCACGCGGATCGGCGTTGCCGATGTCTTCGGAGGCCATCCGGATCACGCGCCGGGCGACGTAGCGCGGGTCACAGCCACCGTCGAGCATGCGGCAGAGCCAGTACAGCGCCGCGTCGGGGTCGGTCCCGCGCACCGACTTGTGCAACGCGGAGATCTGGTCGTAGAACTGCTCGCCCTTCTTGTCGAAGCGGCGGTAGCCGCCCGCGGAGACTTCTGCCGCGATCGTCTCGCCCAGGACTCCGTCGCCCGCCTGGGCGAGGTCCGCGGCCACCTCGAGCAGGTTCAGCGCGCGGCGTGCGTCGCCGTCGGCCGCGCGGGCCAGGGTCGCGAGCGCCTCGTCCTCGGCGGTCACCCGTGCTTCGCCGTCCGCGTACTCGCGCGCCAGGGCACGACGCAGCACCTGCGACACGTCGTCCAGCGTCAGCGAGCGCAGCACGTACACCCGCGCGCGCGAAAGCAACGCGCCGTTGATCTCGAACGACGGGTTCTCGGTCGTGGCGCCGATGAAGTTGAGGGTGCCGTCCTCGACGTACGGCAGGAACGCATCCTGCTGCGCCTTGTTGAAGCGATGCACCTCGTCGAGGAACAGCACCGTGCGCCGTCCCGCGTCCCGTCGCAGCTGCTGCGCCTGCTCGACCGCCGCCCGCACGTCCTTGACGCCCGCCATCACGGCCGAGAGCGCGATGAACTCGGCATCGCAGGTCTTGGCGACGAGACGCGCGAGCGTGGTCTTGCCGGTGCCGGGCGGCCCCCACAGGATCATCGAGTGCAGGCTGCGGCCCTCGAGCAGCCGTCGCAGCGGCTTACCCGGGGCGAGCAGGTGTGCCTGGCCGACGAATTCGTCGAGGCTCGCCGGCCGCAGGCGGTCCGCGAGCGGGCGGAAGGTCTCGACGTTCAGCTCGCGAGCCATGTCTCCAGTTTCTCGGCCCACCCGCCGGTCGCGAACCACGCAAGCACCACGCCCGCCGCGATGCCGCCGGTGTTGGCGGCCATGTCGTAGGGATCGGCGATACGGCCTGCGTGCATCGCGAACTGGCCGAGCTCCAGCGTGAGGCCGAGCGCCAGCAGGCCGGCCGCGATCACCCAGTACCGCGGCGGACGATACAGCCCGGTGAACCAGACGGCGAGGAACATGTAAGTCGCGAAGTGCTCGACCTTGTCGAAGCCGCGCACGACGCCGCCGGCGAACATCGTCTGCAGGCTGCCGATCACGACGGTCGCCACGAGCACTCCGCTCGCGGCGATCCAGAACCAGCGGTGACGCAGGGACAACATGAGCGCGTGACGCAGGACTCGCCGTGGCATCAGCGAGCGGCCGCGTCCCCGATCACGTCGGCGCCTTTCGGCGGCACGAATACGAACAAGGCCTCGTCGAGGCGGCGCGGACGCTTGACCGCAGAAAACTGGATCGTCGTCGTCTGGCCGAGCTTGTCGACCAGTTCCATCGCGGCCAGTTCGCCCTTGCGGTCGAA
>JAJTCR010000321.1 GCA_021325695.1 Steroidobacteraceae bacterium
CGACGCTGATGGGCGACGAAGTCGAGCCGCGACGCGAGTTCATCGAGCGCAACGCGTTGCTGGTATCCAACCTGGACATCTGAGCGCCGTCCAGCAGCGATCTGAGGCTTCGCCGGGCGGGCGCGCGGTCCAAGCCTGCGCCGCCCGCTGACGGGTGGCGCCCGTCAGGCCTCCGCCACGACCGCAGGGGCTGCCGGTGCCATCGACCCAATGCTCGCGGCGGCCGTGGCGGTCGCGATCTCGAGTTCCGCTTCGCAGCACCGGTGATTCGGGCACAACTCTTCCATGTAGTCGGCGTCGAACTTGACGCGCTCGACCAGGAAGTCCACGAACGCGCGCACCTTCGGTGACTTGCCCTGGCCCCGCGGGAATACCGCATTCAATTCCGCCGTCGGGCCGGTCCAGCCGGCGAGCACACGCTGGACATATCCGTGCTCGGCGTAGGCCCTGACCATGACGTCCGCCGTGAGCATCAGTCCTTCGCCGGTCAGCAGCGCGGGCTGCAGCGCAGCGGGATCGTTCGCGACGAGCACCGGGTTGATCCTGAAGTCGGTCGTCGTGCTGCCATCGTTGAGCGGCCAGAAGTAGCCGTGACCGTTCTGTCCGAACTTGTTCATTCCCAGCGTGCGGTGGTGCTGCAGGTCGCCTGGATGCACGGGCTCACCGTGGCGCTCCAGGTACCGCGGACTCGCATACACCTGGCTGCGGAACACCGCGAGCCGTCGTGCCACGAGGTTGCCGTCGCGCAGTGGGCCGACCCGTAGCGCAACGTCGATTTCCTTGTCGATCAGGTCCAGCGGTTCGTTCGTGAGCACCATCTCGACCCGCACCTCCGGGTACCGCGCCTGGAACTCGCCGAACAGCGGCGTGATGCGCGAGATCGCGAACGAATAGGGCGCCGTGACCCGCAACCAGCCGCGCGGACCGCCCTGCAACTGGCCGATCGCGCTTTCGGCTTCGTCGAGCTCGCGCGCGATGCGCTGCGAGTGCTCGAAGTAGATGTTGCCGGCCTCCGTCAGGCCGAGCTTCCGGGTCGTCCGGTGCAGCAGCTGCGCGCCGAGCCGCAACTCGAGTTCCTGGATCTTGCGGCTCACCGTCGTCTTGGGCAGGCGCAATGCGCGCGCCGCGGAAATGAAGCTGCCGTGTTCGACCACCTTGGCGAAGATCAGCGTGTCGTTGAGATCGCGCGGCATCGACGTGCTCCTGCGACCGTGGTCTCCGAGAGATCGGACTGATTGGACCGCGGGCGGGATAATTATTCCCTAAATCTCCGGCTAATCAACGGCGCGATTGCGGCCTATCGTACGTGCCCATGACGAGCCGCACCCCCAAGATTCATTATCTCGGCGCAAAGGTTGAACGTAATCAAGCGCTTACTGCGCGCGAACGTCCGATTGCCGCCGATCGTCCCGCGGATGGGGCGGTGCATCCCGTGGCCGGGACAATCGAGGCACCGATCGTCGTGATCGGAGCCACTGGGACAATCGGGAGCGCGGTCGTCCGCGCCCTGGTCACGGCCGGTCAGCCGGTCGTTGCCGCTGCCCCGGACCGGGCACGACTGGAAGGGCTTCGAGCGGGCCTCACCCCCGGCGCGGTCACGCCGCTCGTCGCGCACATCGCGACCGAAGCGGATGCCGCGGCGCTGGCCCATCGACTGCGCGAGCTCGGACGTCCCATCGCGGGCGTGGTGGTCACGTTTCCTCACGGCCGGTCCGCCGAAGTCGCCGCCGACCGTGGCCGACTGCTCGACCGCTCGACCGACGCACTGGCCGATTGCCTGCAACAGACCGTGCTTGCGCAGCATGCCCTCGCGCGTCAACTGATTCCGTTGCTGGCCGACTCGGGCCGGACGGCGCACTACCTGATCGTCGGCGGCCCCGGCAGCGCAACGCCGTGGGCCGGGTACGGGCACCGTTCCGTCGCGATGGCGGCGACGCGGATGCTCGCACGCGTGCTGCACGGCGAAGCACAGTCGTCCGGCGTCCGCGTACAGCTATTGTCGATCGACTCGCCCGTGCGCAGCGAGCGTCCCGGCGAACACGAATGCCCCGAATGGCCGTCGGCCAGAGGCATCGCCGAACGCCTGGTGCACCTGCTCGACCGCCGCGGCACCGACGAGGCCCCCGACGCCGTCATCGCCTGCGCCCGCAGCACCGCGGCCCGCTGGCAGGCACACGCGGCAGCAACGTTCGGCGACGTGCCGTCGTTCCTGCGCTCGCTCACGAACACCCCGAAGAAAATCACTCCGCAGTGAGGAATGTCCAGATGAACTCCCGCCGCCAGAAGATCTACCGAGTCGCCTTGATCGTTCCCGTCGTGCTCGCCGCCGTCTACGCGGTCGCGCGCGATGGGCAGGACGTCGCCGCCGGGGCGGCACCGCCGCCGCCCGCGGTGAGCGTCGCCAAGGTCGTCGAGCGCGAATTCCAGCCCTGGGACGAATTCACGGGGCGGGTCTCGGCGATCGAGACCGTCGACCTGCGCCCACGCGTGAGCGGCTACATCGAACGCGTCGCGTACGAGGAGGGTCGCGAGGTGCGCAAGGGCGACCTGCTCTTCGTGATCGACCAGCGCCGCTACCGCGCCACGCTCGACCGCGCTGCCGCCGAATACGAGCGCGCACGCAGCGAGGCGCGGCTCGCGGCCAGCGAACTCGAACGCGCCGAGACGCTGCTCGCCTCGCGGGCGATCTCGCGCGAGGAGTTCGACACGCGTCGCGCCGCGAATGCGCAGGGCAACGCCGCCGTGCGGGCGGCCGCGGCGGCCGTCGACGCCGCGAAACTCGACCTGCAGTTCACCGAGGTGCGCGCCCCGGTCGATGGCCGTGCGGGTCGCGCGCTCGTGACGGTCGGCAATCTCGCGCAGGCCGATTCGACGGTGCTGACGACGATCGTGTCGCTCGACCCGATGCACGTCTACTTCGAGGCCGACGAACAGACCTTCCTCGAATATGCCGCGGCCTCGCGTCGCGGTGAGCACCGCACGAACGCGAGCCCGGTGCGGGTGGGTCTCGCCAACGAGCCCGGCTTTCCGCATCCCGGCACGGTCGACTTCGTCGACAACCAGGTCGACCCGCGTACCGGCACGATCCGGGCGCGTGCTGTGGTGCCGAACGCCGATCGCTCGCTGACGCCCGGCCTGTTCGCGCGCGTGCAGCTGGCGGGCGGCAACCGCCAGGCCGCGCTGCTGATCGACGAAAAAGCCGTGCTGACCGACCAGGACCGCAAGTACGTCTACGTGCTCGGCCCGAACAACGTCGCGGTGCGCAAGGACATCGTGCTTGGTCGCAAGGCAGGCGACTTGCGAGTGGTGGATCACGGCCTTGCGCCCAACGAGCTCGTGATCGTGCACGGCGTGCAGAAGGTGTTTTTTGCCGGCATGCCCG
>JAJTCR010000322.1 GCA_021325695.1 Steroidobacteraceae bacterium
AGATCGGGCTCGAGAAGTATCCCGGCACGCTGGTCTTCGTCTCACACGACCGGGAGTTCGTGAGCGGGCTCGCGACGCGACTGATCGAGCTAAAACCGGATGGAACTTTCGTCGATTTTACCGGCAGTTACGACGAATACCTCGACAGCCAGCACGCCGAGTACTGAGTTGAACATGACCGCCTCCTCCGACACCGGCACGGCCACCTCGTTCGACCAGCTGGGACTCAGCGCGAGCGTGCTCGAGGCCATCAAGGCGGTGGGCTACGAGGCGCCGTCGCCGATCCAGGCAGCCACGATCCCGGTCCTGCTCGCCGGCCACGACATGCTCGGGCAGGCGCAGACGGGCACGGGCAAGACCGCGGCGTTCGCACTGCCGCTGCTGAGTCGCATCAAGGTGCGCGGCGACACGCCGCAGGTCATCGTGCTGGTGCCGACACGCGAGCTCGCCATCCAGGTCGCCGAGGCCTTCGGGAAGTACGCAGGCGCGATCAAGGGCTTCCACGTGCTGCCGATCTATGGCGGCCAGAGCTATGGGCCGCAGTTGCAGAGCCTCAAGCGTGGTGCCCACGTCGTCGTCGGCACTCCGGGCCGCGTGATGGACCACATCAAGCGCGGCACCCTGCAGCTCGGCGGGGTGACCTGCCTCGTGCTCGACGAGGCCGACGAGATGCTGCAGATGGGCTTCGTCGACGACATCGAATGGATCCTCGAGCAGACGCCGGCCGGGCGGCAGGTGGCGCTGTTCTCCGCCACGATCCCCAGCCCGATCCGCCGTATCGCGCAGAAGCACCTGCGCGAGCCGGTCGAAGTCACGATCGCCAGCCGCACCAGCACCGCGGCGAACATCCGCCAGCGCTACTGGATCGTGAGTGGCGTGCACAAGCTCGATGCGTTGACGCGGATCCTCGAGGCCGAATCGTTCGACGGCATGCTGGTCTTCACTCGCACCAAGCAATCGACGGTAGAACTGGCCGAACGGCTCGAGGCGCGCGGCTTCGCGGTGGCGCCGCTCAATGGCGACATGCAGCAGAAGGACCGCGAGCGCACCGTGGCCAGGTTCAAGGGCGGACAGCTCGACATCCTGGTGGCGACCGACGTCGCGGCGCGCGGCCTGGACGTCGAGCGCATCAGCCACGTCGTCAACTACGACGTGCCGTACGACACCGAGTCGTACGTCCATCGCATCGGGCGCACGGGGCGTGCGGGGCGCAATGGCGAAGCGATCCTGTTCATCACGCCGCGTGAGCGCAACATGCTGCGCTACATCGAGCGCGCGACCCGGTCGCCGCTGGAACCGATGGACCTGCCGACGATCGCGGACGTCAACGAGCAACGCGTCGCACGGTTCCGGCAGCGGATCGTGGAGGCCATCGCGGCCGGGCAGGCCGAACCGTTCCGCAGCCTGATCGAGGAGTTCGAACGCGAACACGACGTCCCCGCGCTCGACATCGCCGCGGCACTGGCCAGCCTCATGCAGGGCGGCAGCCCGCTGTTGCTGGAGGAGAAGGGTGCCCGCGCGGTCGAGCCTTCCAGACGAACCGCGCGAGAGGTCCCGGCGGCCGGGAGCGAGCGGGAAGGGCGCCTGGCCGAGGAAGACACCGAGACTTATCGTATCGAGGTGGGCTACGTCCACGGCGTGAAACCCGGCAACATCGTCGGCGCCATCGCGAACGTCGCCGGGCTCGAGGGCCGGCAGATCGGGCACGTCGACATTCGCGAGGACCACACGTTCGTGGGCCTGCCCACGGGTCTGCCCGCGGAACTCCGCGTGGAGTTGGCCAAGACGCGCGTGGCGGGGCAGATGCTGCGGATCGAACGGGCGAGCCACGTGCCGCCCAAGCTGCTGCGCAAGCCGCCGAAGCGGGCGCCACAGCAAGGCACGGCGAAGCGCAAACGGAGGCCTTAGGTCTGCCCGGGCGCGGTGCGTTGAATAGAGGGTGGTCTTACATCGGCGTGTCGGTCGTCTGATTCTCCTGCGAGGCTGGGCCGGATATCGTCCCGCGGTCGCCACTGCATCGTCCGGCGCCGCACGGGAAGGGACATCCATGGACCCAGCAAGGATCGACTCGACCAACCCTCGAAGCACCGCGAGCATCGCGGGGCATCCGCTGCACCCGATGGTGATTCCGTTTCCGATCGCGTCGTTCGTGGGTGCACTCGCCGCAGACATTGCGTTTGCCAACACCGGCAACGCGTTCTGGGTCGAGGCTGCGCAATGGCTGCTCGGGATCGGCGTCCTCACGGCACTGATCGCCGCGGTCGGCGGATTCATCGACTTCTTCGGCGATGCACGCATTCGCGCGCTGCCACCGGCGCGGCGACACATGATTGGCAACCTGGCACTCGTCGTGCTCGAGGCGTTCAACCTGCTGCTGCGCGCGGGCGACAACTCCGCCGACGCGGTGGTGCCACTGGGCGTGTCGCTGTCCGCGCTGGGGGTCCTGCTGCTGCTGTTCAACGGATGGCAGGGGTGGGAGATGGTCTATCGGCATCGGGTCGGCATCGCCGACCGATCATCCGATCGCGCGTGACCGAAACGGATCGCGAGTCGACGCATCGCGCGATCATTTGCACCGTCGGCCACTCCACGCGGACCATCGCCGAGTTCGTGGACCTGTTGAGGTCGGCGGGCATCGAGACGGTGGTCGACGTGCGCAGCGTCCCGAAGTCGCGTCGCAATCCCGACTACAACCTGGACCGGCTGCCGCGACTGCTGGCGGACCACCAGATCGAGCACGAGCACATCGCCGAACTGGGCGGGCGCCGGGGCAAGTCACACGACGTGGCGCCGGCAGTGAACGCGTTCTGGGAGAACCAGAGCTTTCACAACTACGCGGACCACGCCTTGTCCGAACGCTTCTCGGCGGGCCTGAACCGCCTGGTGGAGCTTGCCGTCGACCGACGCTGCGCGATCATGTGCGCGGAGGCCGTCTGGTGGCGTTGTCACCGTCGCATCATCGCCGACCACTTGATCGTTCGAGGACACGAGGTGCGCCACCTGATGACGCCGAGCCTCGCGACGCGGGCCGAGCTGACGCGCGGCGCAGTGCTGGTCGACGATCGAGTCACTTATCCAGGCGTCGAGCAGTAGCCCGCAAACGATCGCCGGACGCCGAGGCCGTCGTCGTGTGCCGTATCACGGCGCCGCCAGGAACGACCGGATGACCGGCAACGCCGGTTGGGACGGACTGAGCAGGAACAAGTGTCCGTCGTCGACCAGGTGCAGTCGGGCCCGCGGAATCAGCGCGGCAAGGATCTCGGCATTGACCACTGGCACCAGCGGATCGTCCCTGCCGGCCAGCACGAGCGTGGGCTGCCGGATGCAGGGCAACCACAACAGGCTCGACCATGCGCAGAATGCGAGCTGCTGGTA
>JAJTCR010000323.1 GCA_021325695.1 Steroidobacteraceae bacterium
TCTGCATCTACGTCGCGGTCGGCCAGAAGGCCTCGACGATCGCGAACGTCGTGCGCAAGCTCGAGGAGACCGGCGCGATGGCCTATACCATCGTCGTCGCCGCGAGCGCCTCGGAATCGGCGGCGATGCAGTACATCGCGCCGTACTCGGGCTGCACGATGGGCGAGTACTTCCGCGACCGCGGCCAGGACGCGCTGATCATCTATGACGACCTGACCAAGCAGGCCTGGGCCTACCGCCAGGTGTCGCTGCTGCTGCGCCGGCCGCCGGGCCGCGAAGCGTACCCGGGCGACGTGTTCTACCTGCACAGCCGCCTGCTCGAGCGCGCCGCGCGCGTCAACGAGGAGTACGTCGAGAAGTTCACCAGGGGCGCCGTCAAGGGCAAGACCGGCTCGCTGACCGCGCTGCCGATCATCGAGACGCAGGCGGGCGACGTGTCCGCGTTCGTGCCGACCAACGTGATCTCGATCACCGACGGCCAGATCTTCCTCGAGACCGACCTGTTCAACGCCGGCATCCGTCCGGCCATCAACGCCGGCATCTCGGTCTCGCGCGTCGGCGGCGCGGCGCAGACGAAGGTGATCAAGAAGCTCGGCGGCGGCGTCCGCCTGGCGCTCGCGCAGTACCGCGAGCTGGCGGCGTTCGCGCAGTTCGCGTCCGACCTCGACGACGCCACGCGTCGCCAGCTCGACCGCGGCCGCCTGGTCACCGAGCTCATGAAGCAGCCGCAGTACTCGCCGCTTCGAGGCCGCATTGCGCGCGCACGTCCGCAGCAAGTACAAGGACCTGTTCGAGCGCATCGAAAGCACGAAGGACCTGAGCGCCGACGACGAGAAGGCCCTCGTCGCCGCGATCGAGGACTTCAAGAAGAACGGCGCGTACTGACCGCCCGCTCGACGCAGCCCCCGCACAGGAAGCACTCATGGCCGGAACCAAGGAAATCCGCCTCAAGATCAAGAGCGTGCAGAACACGCGCAAGATCACCAAGGCGATGGAGATGGTCGCTGCCTCGAAGATGAAGAAGGCACAGGAACGCATGCGGCGCGGCCGCCCGTACGCCCAGCGCCTGCTCGACATCACGATGCACGCGGCCCGCGCCAACACGGAATACAAGCACCCGCTGCTCGTCCGTCGCGAGGCCGTGAAGCGCGTGGGCGTCATCGTCATCACGACCGACAAGGGCTTGTGCGGCGGTCTCAACACCAACCTGCTGCGCCTCGTGCTGAACCAGCACAAGGAATGGCTGGCGAAGGGCATCGAAGCCGAGTACTGCACGATCGGCAACAAGGGGCTTGGCTTCATCAACCGCATGGGCGGCAAGATCGTCTCGCAGGTGGTCAACTATGGCGACCATCCGGCGCTCGAGCGCCTGATCGGACCGGTCAAGATGCTGATCGACGGTTACCTCGAGGGCCGCCTGGACGAGGTGCACATCTTCTCGACGCGCTTCATCAACACGATGAAGCAGGAGCCTACGCACGCGACCATGATCCCGATCCCGCAGGAGTGGGTCCTGCCGACGGGGCAGGTCATGAAAGCGAGCGTCGGCGCCGGCAACTGGGATTACCTGTACGAGCCGGACGCGCAGTCCGTGCTCGACCAGCTGCTCGTCCGCTATCTCGAGACCGTCGTGTACCAGGCGGCGAGCGACAACATCGCCTCCGAGCAGTCGGCTCGCATGGTCGCGATGAAGTCTGCCTCGGACAACGCGCGGAACATCATCGATGAGCTGCAGCTCGTCTACAACAAGAGCCGCCAGGCCGCGATCACCAAGGAACTCTCCGAGATCGTCGGCGGCGCCGCCGCCGTGTAGCCGCGCCAGGCGCCTCTTACTAGACACTAGACACTACACACTTTTCCTGCAGGGCCCTCCATGTCCACTTCCCCCACCGGCACCATCGTCCAGACCATCGGCGCGGTCATCGATATCGAGTTCCCGCGCGACGCTATGCCTCACATCTATGACGCGCTCGTGCTCGCCGAGAGCGACAACGCGCTGGTCGAGAAGGGCCTGACGTTCGAGGTCGAGCAGCAGCTCGGCGACGGCGTCGTGCGCACGATCGCGCTCGGCTCGTCGGACGGACTGCAGCGGGGCATGAAGGTGCTCAACACCGGCGCCGCGATCTCCGTGCCGGTCGGCCCGGGCGTGCTCGGCCGGGTGATGGACGTGCTCGGCCGTCCGATCGACGAGCGCGGTCCGATCCAGGCCGACGAGCGCCGGGGCATTCACCAGCCCGCACCGAAGTTCGACGAACTGGCGCCGTCCGTCGAACTGCTCGAGACGGGCATCAAGGTCATCGACCTGATCTGCCCGTTCGCCAAAGGCGGCAAGATCGGCCTGTTCGGGGGCGCCGGCGTCGGCAAGACCGTGACGATGCTCGAGCTGATCAACAACATCGCGACGCAGCACTCGGGCCTGTCGGTGTTCGCGGGCGTCGGCGAACGCACCCGTGAAGGCAACGATTTCTACCACGAGATGTCGGACGCCAAGGTCATCGTCCAGGAAGACCTGGGCAAGTCGAAGGTGGCCATGGTGTTCGGCCAGATGAACGAGCCGCCGGGCAACCGCCTGCGCGTCGCGCTAACAGGCCTGACGATGGCCGAGCGCTTCCGCGACGAAGGCCGCGACATCCTGTTCTTCGTCGACAACATTTACCGCTTCACGCTCGCCGGCACCGAGGTGTCCGCGCTGCTCGGGCGAATGCCCTCGGCGGTGGGTTATCAGCCCACGCTCGCCGAGGAGATGGGCCGGCTGCAGGAACGCATCACGTCGACCAAGACCGGCTCGATCACCTCGATCCAGGCCGTGTACGTGCCCGCGGACGACCTCACCGATCCGTCGCCCGCCACGACGTTCGGCCATCTCGACGCCACCGTCGTGCTCTCGCGCGACATCGCGGCACTCGGCATCTACCCTGCCGTGGACCCGCTCGACTCCACGTCGCGGCAGATCGACCCGAACGTGGTGGGCGAGGAGCACTACGAGACGACGCGCGCGGTGCAGGCCGTGCTGCAGCGTTACAAGGAACTGCGCGACATCATCGCGATCCTCGGCATGGACGAGCTGTCACCCGAGGACAAGCTGACCGTGGCCCGCGCCCGCAAGATCCAGCGCTTCCTGTCGCAGCCGTTCCACGTCGCGGAAGTGTTCACCGGGTCGCCGGGCAAGTTCGTGCCGCTCAAGGACACGATCCGCGGCTTCAAGGCGATCGTGAATGGCGAGTACGACCACCTGCCCGAGCAGGCGTTCTACATGATCGGCACGATCGAGGAAGCGGTCGAGAAGGCCAAGACGCTGCAGTAACGCGGCAACGGAAGCAGTCATGGCAGCCAAGATGCACATCGACGTCGTCAGCGCGGAGGAGTCGATCTACTCCGGCGAGGCCGAGTTCGTGGTGCTCCCCGGCGTCGAGGGCGAACTCGGCATCTATCCGCGCCACACGCCGCTCATCACGCAGATCAAGGCGGGCACCGTGCGCATCAAGGTGCCGGGCAAGACCGAGGAGGAGCTGGTGTACGTGCAAGGTGGCTTCCTCGAGGTGCAGCCCGATCACGTCAACGTGCTCTCGGACACCGCCATCCGCGCTGCCGATCTCGACGAGGCGAAGGTCCTCGAGGCGAAGCGTCTCGCGGAGGAAGCCATCCGCGCGCGCACCGAGAAGCATGAGATCGCGACCGCCGAGGCCGAGCTCGCGGCCATCTCGGCGCAGCTGCAGGCCATCCAGAAGCTGAGAAGGACCAAGCGATAAGCGCAGCTGAGCCGCCTGGCAGCTGAGGCTGTGCCATCATTCCTGAGTGACGACCAGCGCACCACCACTGAGCGTCGTAATACTCGCGGCCGGCCAGGGCAAGCGGATGAATTCCGATCTGCCCAAGGTGCTGCAGCCGCTGGCGGGACGTCCGCTGCTGGCCCACGTCATCGACGCCGCGCGCGGCGCTTCACGAGGACGCCCTGCGATGGGTGCTGCAGTCCGAGCAGCTGGGCACTGGTCACGCGGTCACGCAGGCGATGCCTGGCGTGGCGGACGATGCGCTGGTGCTGGTGCTGTACGGCGATGTGCCGCTGGTGCGGCCGGAGACGCTGCGACGGCTCGTCGCCACGGCCGGCGCGCGCGCGATCGCGCTGCTCTCGGTGCGGATGAAGGATCCGACGGGCTACGGACGCGTGGTCCGCGATCGCGGCGGACGTGTCGTGCGCATCGTCGAGCACAAGGACGCCACGACGAAGGAGCGCGCGATCGACGAGGTGAATACGGGGCTGATGGCCGCGCGGGCGGCGCAGCTCAAGCGCTGGCTCGGCCTCATCAAGAACGAAAACGCGCAGGGCGAGTATTACCTGACCGACGTGGTGGTACAGGCAGTCAAGGACGGGATGGCGATCGAGGCGATCGTCGCCGACAGCGAAGACGAGGTGCTGGGCGTGAACGACAAGCAGCAGCTGGCCGAAGTGGAAGCCGTCAACCGCCGCCGGCGCGCGG
>JAJTCR010000324.1 GCA_021325695.1 Steroidobacteraceae bacterium
GGTGCAACCCAGCGGGTCCAGGCGAGGAACAGCAGGTTGGTGAGCAGCAGCAGCAGGAACGGGACGCGCACGGCACCGACCGGTAATCGCGAGGCGCCGAATGGTAACAAACCGGCAAAACGAAAAGGCCCGGCCGCCGAGCGGCCGGGCCCTGGCAGGTCCGCGATCGCGAAGGGCTACTTGCCCGCAGAGAGGCAGGCAGCGAGGTCGGCGATCTCGGCGTCGGTCAGCTTGAGCGCGGTCTTGTGCTTCTGCTGGCCGGCGACGATCTTCTTCAGCGTGGCCGTGATGTCGGCCGCGCTCGTGCCCTCGAAGTCCGCCACCTCGTGACATTCGGCGCAGGCAGCCTCGAACTTCGCCTTGCCCGCGGCCGCGTCGGCGCTGGCAACGCCGCTGAATCCCGCGAGGCCGAGCGTCGCGATGGCGACGGCGAAAATACGCGTAAGTTTCATCGAACCCTCCTTAAGGGGCCGGCGCGGAGTCGAGCCGGAATGCGCACGCATCTTAGCGAGGGGCTCGCGAAATTCGGACCGGAGTTACCACGATGGAGTCCATGAAAAAGGCCCGGATTCTTGCGAATCCGGGCCGTTCTTTTCGCAAAAATGAGAACGGTGATCTATTACTTTCCGCCGGCCGCCATGAATGCGGCCACGTCGCTGATTTCCTGGTCCGTGAGCTTCAGGGCCTTCTTGTGCTTGACCGTACCGCCCACGATCCCCTTGACCGTCGTGGCCAGCTCCTGCGGGTCTTCGCCGTCGAAATCGCCGGCTTCATGACACTCCGCGCACACCTTCTCGAACGTGGCCTTGCCTGCGGCGGCGTCGGCGTACGCCGTGGAGCCGAATGCGGCAAGACCGGCAACCGCGCCAGCGATGGCGACCAGACGACTGATTTTCATCCTTTTGACTCCTGATTGTCCGGCCGTCGGCCTTGCGGCCGGGGCGCGTCGACGTTGTGGTGGCAGGACATACCCTGCCGCGCAATTGGACAACGGCCGGCCGGCCGGGTTCAAGGGCCCGACCGCGCCAGCCGTGAGAGACCATACAACACGAGGTCGGGCACGTGTTCAACGGGGGCTAATACGTACGGCAACACCTCCCCGGCCCCACCCCCCGTCAGGACCAGTGCGCTGTCGGCCCCGGCGACGCCCACGAGGTCGGCATACGAGCGGTCGACCAGGGCGGCGAGCGTGAGCCGGCAGCCACGCTCGATGGCCTCGCGCGTGTTGTCGGCGAATGCGGCCGTGGCGCCAGTCCGGCTGGCGGCGCTGTGGGCCGCCAGGTCGCTGGTGCCGGTCAGCAACGAGCGCACCATCAGGTGCGGCCCCGGCACGATGAAGCCTCCCAGGTGCCTGCCGTCCACCGTGACCGCATCGACGGTTGTCGCGGTCCCGACGTCCACGACGCAGCACGCGCGGGGGCCGTGCAGGCGGTAGGCGCCGATCATGGCGATCCAGCGATCGACGCCGAGCAGCTGGGGGTCGCGATAGGCATTGCGCACGCCGCACGCGGCGGCGGCCGAGGCCGCGAAGCGCACGTCGGCAATTCCGCGTCGTGAAGCGGCCTCGACCAGCGCGTGCCTGGTGTGAGCGCCCGCCACCGATGCTGCCATCACCCGTTCGATGCCCGGGCTCGCAAAGAGTGTTCGCTCCCAGTCGTGAACGGCCCAGCCGGCGTGCTCAGCCGCACGTTGCGGCGCAAGACCCCCGTCGGCGTCGCACGTCGTCCATTTGACGCGCGTGTTGCCGACGTCGACGAGCAGCAGGG
Source organism: Steroidobacteraceae bacterium (assembly GCA_021325695.1). GTDB lineage: Bacteria > Pseudomonadota > Gammaproteobacteria > Steroidobacterales > Steroidobacteraceae > RPQJ01. The sequence continues at coordinate 1,767 of JAJTCR010000324.1, forward strand.
TCACGAGGAGATCCCGGCACCTGCGTGCGCGCGACGCAGGCTGACGTCCCCCGCATGGACGCGCTCGATTCCACCCGCGGACGTCTCGACCAGCAGCGCACCCTCGGCGTCGGCGCCTCGCGCGATGCCCTCGAGGACGCCGTGATGACGCAGCACGGTGACTGGCGAATCCCGCAGCGAGTCATATGCGGACCACTCGTCCGCGTACCACGCGAAGCCGTCGCGCGGGTAGCGCTCGAGTCCTTCGAGCATGTGCCCCGCCGCGTGTGCGGCCACGGTCGCCCGGCGAGGCAGGGCGCCATTGCAAGCCTCGGCCAGGTCCGTCACTGGTGTCGCCGCCGGCCCCCCGATGCCGGCACGGATGGGGTCGGGCATGCGCAGGTTCAATCCGAGCCCGACGACGACATATGCAGGTCCGCCGGCCTCCGAACGCATCTGCAGCAGCAGGCCGCCGAGCTTGCGGTGCGCGTGCACGATGTCGTTCGGCCATTTGAGCTGTATGGACGGCGCGCCGAGCGTGCGCAGCGCGCGCACCACGCACACCCCCATCGCGAGGCCCAACGCCGACAGTTCAGAGGGCATTTCTGCGAAAGTCCAGCCGATCGAGAACGTGAGCCCCGAACCGAACGGCGCAACCCAGCCACGACCGCGGCGGCCCCGCCCCGCGGTCTGCAATTCGGCGAAGACCAGGCGCGGTGTTCCCGGCGGTGGCGCCACGGCCGCTTGCAGGTACTCGTTGGTCGAGCCGATCTCGAACGTCACTTCGCACTGCTGCGGCCAGCCGAGCCCGGCCGACATCGCCTCGTGGCGCAACGACCTCGCGTCGAGCAACTCGACCGGTGCGGCGAGCCGATACCCGCGGCGCTCGCGGCTCAGCACCTCGATGCCGTGCGCGCGAAGCTCGCCCACCATTTTCCAGACGGCCGCGCGCGTGACGCCGAGTGCGTCGGCGAGCCGCGCGCCCGAGTGCAACTCACCGTCCGCCAGCAGTCGCACGAGTCGCGCGGCCGTCTCGTTCATCACCTGGGCCGCAGCAGCCACAGCCGACGCGCACGGTTCTCGTTGCCGGCGCGCATCCGCCGCACGTTCGACCGGTGCGTGTAGACGATGAACGCCGCCATGACCACGCCGTACACCAGGAACGCCGTGCGGGCGGGCGCGGTCAACGCGAAATAGACCGGCAACGCCGCGCTGCCGAGCATGGTGCCGAGACCGACGTAGCCCGTGAGCATGACCGTGAGCAGCCACACGCCAATGATCGGCACCAGGGCGAGCGGCGCGAGCACGAGCACCGTGCCGACCAGCGTGGCCGCGCCCTTGCCGCCACGAAACTCGTACCAGACCGGGTAGACGTGACCGGCGACGACTGCAGTCGCGCACGCCACCGCCAGCCAGTCGCGATCGACGGCCGGATCGAGGTGCAGCGCGGGCAGGTCGGCCGCCGGCAGCCAGCCGACCGCGAGCAGCGCCTTGCCCACGTCGACCACGATCACCCCGAGCGCAAACCCCCACCCCTGCGTGCGCAGCGCATTCGTGCCGCCTGCGTTGCCGCTGCCCTGCGTGCGGATGTCGACACCCCTGAGGTGCCCGAGCAGCAGGCTGCC
>JAJTCR010000325.1 GCA_021325695.1 Steroidobacteraceae bacterium
CAAGGACACGATTGGCGAATCGAGTTCATATTTCCGAGCGACGGTGTGGGTCACTATTGGCACTACCCAGTTCACCCTGTACAGTCTGCTCGCGCGTGGGGGCGCCGGCACGATCAAGCCCTTGCTGCGCAGTTTCGGAGCCGAATGACCGTATGACTGAAACCCTGGTGATCCGACTCCGGTCGACCGAAGACGCGCCGGCGTCCTGGCTCATCATCGACGGCAACGGTGCCCGCTCCGGCTCCGTCGTCAACGGCCCCATCTCCGACGCACTCGTCCTCGCGCAGGGCCGCCGCACCATCGTCATCCTGCCCGCCGCCGAAGTCACGCTCGCGGAGCCCGACCTGCCGCCGGTGCGTGGGACGGCGCGCATCGCCCAGGCGGTGCCGTTCGCGCTGGAGGAGCAGCTCGCCTCCGACCTCGAGAACCTCCACTTCGCGGTCGGCGCACGCAACCCGGCCGCGAGCGCCACGCCGGTGGCGATCGTCTCGCGCAGCATGCTCGATCGCTGGCAGGCCACCTGGGACGCGGCGGGCATCCACCCCGACGCTGCCTACGCAGAATCGTCACTGATCCCTGCAGCACCGAATGCCACGGTGCTCGTGCTCGACGAAGGCACGCTGCACGTGAAGCGGCCCGGCGCGGTTGCCTACGCGCTCGACGCGTTGTCGCTCGCCACTGCCCTCGAACTCACGCTGGCGCCCTCGTCGAGCGAGACTGGTGAGCACGTCACGTTCTACGTGGGCACCGCGGACTACGAATCGAACAAGGAAGTCGTGGAGGGCCTGCGCGAGCGCACTGCCACGCTGCAGGTCAAGCTGCTGCCGGACGGGATCCTGCCGTTGCTCGCGGCGCAACTGCCGACGGCGCGGGCCGTGAACCTGTTGCAGGGTGCTTATGCTCCGCCCTCCTCGTTCGGCTCACAGCTCAGGCAGTGGCGACTGCCGGCCGCACTCGCCGCAGCGACCCTGCTCGTCTTCTTCGGCGCGCAGGGGCTGAAGCTGTGGCAACTGCACCAGGCCGAAAAGCGCCTGAATGCCGAGATCGCACAGACGTTCGAGTCGATCCTGCCGGGCCAGCCGATGGTCGACCCGCGCGCGCAGGTGCAGGGCGTCCTCGCCCGCGCCGGTGGCGGCGCCGGTGCGCTGCTGCCCGCCGTGTCTCTGCTCGCGCAGGCGGTGGCGCAGGCGCCCGCAACGCGCATCGAAGGCATGAACTACCGCGGCGGCGTGCTCGAGCTGCGCGTCGTCGCGCCGACGATCGAGACGCTCGATGGCATCCGCCAGACCCTGAGCAGCCGCGGCGCGACGGTGGAACTGCAGTCGACCAATCCGCGCGACCAGCAGGTCGAGGGGCGCCTTCATGTGCGCCTGGGGGCTGCATGAACCTCGATGCGCTGCGCGAATGGCTCGCGAACCTGAGCGTGCGGGAGCGCAATCTGGTCTACGGGGCGGGTGCGCTCGCCGCGATCGCGCTGCTGTACCTGGTGCTCGTGCTGCCCTTCACGACCACCACGTCGAAGATGGCGTCGCGCGTCGAGCAGAAATCGGCCGACCTCGCCTGGATGCGCTCGCAGGCGCCGCACGCGATGGCGGCGGCGGGCATGACCCAGTCCCGCAGCGGCGAATCGCTGGTCGTTGTCGTGGACCGCACGGCTCGCGAGGCCGGTCTCGGCACGGCGCTGCGCGACCAGAGCCCGAGTGGCAATGCGGGCTTGCGCCTGCGCCTGGAGGCCGCACCGTTCGACACGCTCGTCACCTGGCTCGCCAACCTGCAACAGCAGCACGGCGTCGGCATCGAGGCCGCGACGATCGACGCGGCCGGCCCCGGACTCGTCAACGCGACGCTGAGCCTCACGCAAGCCGGCGCGACGGGTTGACGACCGTCTTCGCGCGCCGCGCAGGACGTCTCCATCGTGAAGCACCGCACTGGCTGGCTGGTCGCGCTGGGCGCTCTCGCACTGCTCGCGTTCGCACTCGTCACGCTGCCCGCCGTCGTGCTTTCGGGCGTGCTGCAAAGGGCCGGACTCACCGCCTCGGCATTTGGCGGCTCGGTCTGGTCGGGCAGCGCCCAGGCCCTCGCGTGGCGTGACGCCCCGTTGGGCGACCTGCGCTGGCGACTCGCGCCGCTGGAACTGCTCGGAGGTCGGCTGGCGGGTCACGCGACGCTGACCCGACCCGACGGTTCGCTCGACACTCGTTTCGCGACCTCGTTCGCCGGTGACGACGTGCAGCTCTCGGACGTCACGTTTGCAATGCCGATCGAGGCGCTCGACGCGTTGCCGCTCGGCATGCCGAAGGGCTGGCACGGTCGTGCCTCCGGATCGTTCGTCGAGGTGCACGTGCAGCAGCGACGCCCCGTCGCGTTGCGCGGATCGCTCGACATCGAAGGACTCGTGACGCCGCCTCCGCGCAGCGCGTCGCTCGGCAGCTTCCGCACCGTGTTTCCGCATCCGCAGCCGCAGCCATCGCTGTCCATACCGCAGGATCCCGGCAATGTGACCGCCCAGGTCACGGACAAGGACGGGCCGTTCACGGTGGACGCACAATTGACGCTGAGCCCCGCGCGCAACTTTTCGCTCGAAGGCACGCTCGCGCCGCGCGGACCGGTGCCGCCGGCGATGCAGCAGTCGCTGCAGTTGCTCGGCCCCGCCGATGCCGCGGGGCGGCGCCAGTTCAGCGTGGGCGGAAGCCTTTAGGAAGTGACTAGTGATCAGTGACTAGTGACTAGCAAGCAAAGAGGGCGGCAACGCCGGCCGTCTTCGTTCGACTAGTCACTATTCACTATTCACTATTCACTAGCCACTTCCTCCGCGTCCCACTCGCGCCACGCGGACAACAGCGGGAAATAAAGCCCCAGGCGGATCGGCTCCGCACCGAGCGGTCGCAACAGGTTCGCGTAACGTTCGAGCTGCGGCCGGTAGCGCTCGCGCTCGTTGTCGAGGAACGCCTCGAGGTCGGCGCCTTCGTGCGCGCTCGTCTTGTAGTCGACGATCCAGCGCACGCCCGACTCGTCGACGAAGGTCCGGTCGATGACGATGCTCACGACGTCGCTGCCGATGCGACCCGTCAGCCCGAGCTCCGACTGGGCGTCGCGGTGCGGCCCGGCCAGCAGCCAGCGACCGCGCTCATCCGACACGGTGCGTCGCACGGCTGCGATCACGCGCTCCGCGGCAGCCTGGCGCCGGTCCTGCGGCACCCCCAGTTCGGCCAGTTCGACTGCATAGCGCGCGAGCAGAGGTGGCGCCGTGGCGCCCGATCGCGGCAGGCCGCAACCTTCGCGTGCGAGCCGCTGCAGTTCTCGATGCACGACCGTGCCCACGTGTCGCGCCGTCTCCGTAGCCCAATCGAACTCGACCG
>JAJTCR010000326.1 GCA_021325695.1 Steroidobacteraceae bacterium
CCCGATCACTCGAAGCCATGGACGATCCCTACCTCCGCGAACGTGCGGCCGACCTCCGCGACCTCGAGGCGCAGGTGCTCACGGCACTCGGCCTCGGCCTCGAGTCGGCCGACGACACGAGCCTGCCTGAGGGCGCGGTCGTGCTGGCCGCGGACCTGTTGCCGTCACAGTTCGCGGCGCTCGATTTCTCGCGGATCGCGGGCCTTTGCATTGCTGCCGGTGGTCCGACGTCGCACGTCGCGATCCTCGCGGGCTCGATCGGCCTGCCGATGCTGGTCGCCGCCGGTCCAGCCATCGAGCACGTCCTGGACGGCACGACCGTGTTGCTCGATGCGCAAGCGGGGCTGCTGCACCTGGCGCCGGACGCCGCGCTCCAGGCGCGAGCCGCGGAACGCATCGCGGCGCTGCGCGCCCGCCGCGACCGCGAGCGCGCCCTGGCGCGCCACGAAGGACGGATGGCCGATGGCACGCGAGTGCGCATCTACGCCAACCTCGGTGCGCCAGACGAGGCGACGCGCGCCGTGGATGCGGGTGCCGAGGGCTGCGGACTGCTGCGCAGCGAGTTCCTGTTCCTCGATCGACGCACCGCGCCCGGGGAGGACGAACAGCACGCCGTCTACCAGGAGATCGCGAGACGACTCGACGGGCGCCCGCTCACGATTCGCACCCTCGACGTGGGCGGCGACAAGCCGCTCGCCTATTTGCCGATGCCCGTCGAGGAGAATCCCGCGCTCGGACTGCGGGGCATCCGCACGAGCCTGCATCGGCCTGACCTGTTGCGGGAGCAGTTGCGCGCGATCCTGCGGGTCGAACCGGCCGAGCAGTGCCGGATCCTGCTGCCGATGATCACCGACGCCGGCGAGATCGCGCGCGTCCGCGCGGAGCTCGCCGCAAGTGCCGCGGCGGTCGGGCGTGAAACCCCGATCCCCCTCGGCGCGATGATCGAGACGCCCGCGGCAGCCGTGCTTGCCGAGTCGCTCGCGCGTCACGTCGACTTCTTCTCGATCGGCACGAACGACCTGACCCAGTACACGCTCGCGATGGACCGCATGCATCCGCAGCTCGCCGCCCGGCTCGACGGGCTGCACCCGGCCGTGCTGCGACTGGTGTCGCGCGTGTGCGAAGCCGCGCATCTGCACGGCCGGGACGTCGCCGTCTGCGGCAGCCTCGCCATGGACGAGGCGGCCATCCCGGTCCTGCTGGGCCTGGGTGTTCACGAACTCTCGGTCCCATGTGCGGCCGTGCCCGCGGTGAAGGCGTGCGTGGCGTCGCTCGAATACGAGGCGTGCCGGGCGCTCGCGCAGCAGGCCCTCGGGTGCGAGAGCGCCGAGGAGGTCCGCAGCCTGGCGGCCGCATTTCCGCTCACGACGGCTCGTCACGATTTCAACGTGGTGCCGCAAACATGATCAACCTGCGTATGCCACGCCTCGAAGGCGTGCAACGGCTCGGACGCGCGCTGATGCTGCCGATCGCGGTGTTGCCGGCCGCGGGCCTGTTGCTGCGGCTCGGCCAGCCGGACCTGCTCGGCATCGCTTGGATGGCCGCGGCGGGCGACGCGGTGTTCTCGAACCTCGGCCTGCTGTTCGCGATCGGCGTCGGCGTGGGCTTCGCGCGCGAGAACCACGGCGCGGCGGGGCTCGCCGCGGTCGTGGGGTACGTCGTCACGACCAAGGGCGTCGAGGTCATGCTGGCCGTACCGCCCGAGGCCGTGGCGGCCTTCGAGGGTGCCGCGCGCGACCTCGCGGTCGCGAACTGGAAGGCGCGCGAAATCGCCAAGCTCAGCGTGCCGGTCGGCATCGTCTCGGGACTGATCGCGGGTGCTCTCTATAACCGCTACAGCGACATCCGACTGCCCGACTACCTCGCGTTCTTCGCCGGGCGTCGCTTCGTACCGATCGCCTCCGGATTCGCGGGACTCCTCGTCGCCGCGGTGTTCGGTTATGGCTGGCCGCATCTCGAGCACGGCATGGACCTGGCCAGCCGCGCGGTGCTCGACGCGGGCGGGGTCGGGTTGTTCGTCTACGGCGCACTGAACCGCCTGCTGATCGTCACCGGCCTGCACCACATCCTGAACAACATGGCGTGGTTCCTGCTCGGCGACTACGGCGGCGTCACGGGCGACCTCAAGCGGTTCTTCGCCGGCGATCCGACGGCGGGCCGGTTCATGTCGGGTTTCTTCCCGGTCATGATGTTCGGGCTGCCCGGTGCGTGCCTCGCGATGTACGTCACGGCGCGCGCGGAACGCCGTCGTGCGGTGGGCGGCCTGCTGCTGTCGATGGCGCTCACCTCGTTCCTGACTGGCGTCACCGAACCGATCGAGTTCGCGTTCATGTTCCTCGCGCCCGTGCTGTACGCCGTGCACGCCGTGCTGACCGGTGCGGCCATGGTGCTGATGCACTGGCTGGAGGTTCGGCTCGGCTTCGGCTTTTCCGCCGGGTTGTTCGACTACCTGCTGAACTTCCGGCTGGCCGAACGGCCGCTGTGGCTGCTGCCGGTCGGCGCCGCGTATTTCCTTGCGTATTTCATGCTGTTTCGCTGGGCGATCCTTCGGCTCGACCTGCGCACGCCCGGCCGGGAACCGCTCGACTCTACGACGACGACCAGCACGGACACCGCGGCGGGACCGGTCGGCGACAAGGGTGCGGGCTTTGCGCAGGCGCTCGGCGGCGCGACCAACCTGCGTTCGGTCGATGCGTGCACGACGCGACTCCGTCTCGAAGTCGTCGACCAGGCGCGCGTCGACGAGGCGGCGCTGCGGCGACTCGGAGCGCACGGCCTCGTGCGGCCGTCGGCCACGGCTCTCCAGGTCGTGCTCGGCCCGGTCGCGGACCAGGTCGCCGAACAGATCCGTCGACACGTCCGGGCTGCAGGCAGCGAAAACCTGCCCACGGCTTCGACGCCCCGGTTGCCCGATGACCCCGTCACACACGGTGCGGCTTTGATGAGCGGCGTCGACCTGGACGCCGCACTTGTCGCAGCATTTGGCGGGGACGGAAACGTGCAGACCGTCGCGCGTGTCGCGCAAACGCGGTTGCGCGTGCAGGTGCGCGATGGCACAGCGGTCGACAGCACTGCCGTGCTTGCGGCTTCGCCGCGTGGCGCGGTGGAAGCCGCACCGGGTTGCTGGCACGTGCTCGTCGCGCCCTGAGACGACGCCGGCGAAGGCGCCAATCAAAAAGGCCCCGTCAGCGGGGCCTCTGGACAGACGTGGTTCGACGCCGATTCATTCGATGGTCGCGGTCTCGTGCTCCACGACCGGTTTCTCCGCGGGCTTACGCTCGCGATCAGGCGTGACTTCCGGCTTCTTCGGTTCTGCGGCCGGTCTGGGTTCTTCGCGCTTCTGCGCCGCCCGGCG
>JAJTCR010000327.1 GCA_021325695.1 Steroidobacteraceae bacterium
GCACTACGCGCTCGGGTTGCCGCTCGGGGCCGCCCTGCTGCTCGGCGCAGTGCTGGCACCGACGGACCCCGTGCTGGCCTCGGACGTACAGGTGGTGGGCGCGGACGACCGCGACCGGTTGCGCTTCAGCCTGTCGGCCGAGGGTGGTCTCAACGACGGCACGGCTTTTCCTTTCGTCATGCTCGGACTGGGACTGCTCGGCCTGCACGAGCTGGGGCCCGCGGGCTGGCGCTGGATCGCCGTCGACGTCGTCTGGGCGGTCGTGGCCGGGCTGGCGATCGGCGCTGGTTGCGGTGCGGCCGTGGGCCGCCTGGTCGTCTACCTGCGCACGCGCCACAAACTGTCGATCGGCCTCGACGAGTTCCTGGCGCTTGGCCTGATCGCGCTGGCTTACGGCATCGCGTTGTTGTGCCAGGGCTACGGGTTTTTGGCGGTGCTCGCCGCGGGCGTGGCGCTGCGGCGCGTGCAGCAAGGCGACACGACGGCGGTCGACGGGCACCGGGTGACGGCGCACGTGGTCGGTGCGCGCGACACTCGCGAAGCAGTCGCCACCGACGAACAGTCCGCCGGCGCCTACCTGATGGGCGAGGTCCAGGATTTCAACGAGCAGCTCGAGCGGATTGCCGAAGTCGCCGTGGTGCTCGTCGTCGGGGCGATGCTGCACCACGTCGATTTCGAAGCACGGTATTTCTGGCTGGCGCTGGTGCTGATGGTCGTGGTGCGACCGCTCGCCGTCGGCGCGGGCCTGGTCGGTGCCCCGGTTTCGCGCGAGCAACGCCGGCTGATCTCCTGGTTCGGCATCCGCGGCATCGGCTCGATCTATTACCTCATGTACGCGCTGAACCACGGCATACCGGAAAACCTCGCAAAACCGCTGTTCGACATCACGCTCACGACCGTCGCGGTTTCGATCGTGGTGCACGGCATCTCCGTGACGCCACTGATGGAATGGTACGGACGTCGGCAGCGCGCCGCGCGTTGAGGGCCGCCCCGTCCCGGAACCGTTCAGAACCCGTAGTGCAGCGACGCCGACGCGTTGAAGCCCGGTTGCGTGTAATACGGCACGAGCACGTCGTCAGTCGTGCGACCGCGGACGTCGCCCCACTCGATGTACGACTCGTCGGTCAGGTTGAACAGACCCACGTGGAGGCGCAGTCGCGGCGTGAAGCGCCACTCGGCCAGCAGGTCGACGGTCGCGTAGCCGTCGGTCCGGTACAGGTCGGCCTGGCTCGTGTCGACGTCGCGCTGTGCTTCGACCGCCGTCAGGACGAGCTCGCCGCCCCAGCGCAGCGACGACGCGACGTAGCGCAGGCCGAGCACCATTTGCGGCGGGTCGATCGAGTTGAGCGGCTTGTCGCGCACGAGGTCGTCGCCACGCGTCCACGACGCCGCGAGACGTCCGGTCCAGCCCTCGAGCGCCGGTGTCCACGAGCCCAGGCTCAGCAGCGACGCGATCTCTGCACCGTAGATGCGCGCTTCGTCGATGTTCTGCGACTGGAACAGCGTGACGCCCGAAGCGTCGGGTCCGAGATTCACCTTCGATTCGATGAAATCGTCGTATTCCGTCTGGAACACGCTCGCGGTCAGGCTGAGCGCCGGGCCGGCTACGCGCAGACCGAGTTCGAAGCCGTCGCTGCTCTCGGGTTCGAGTTGCGGATTCGGCACGGCGCGGACGCGGAACAGCGGGATCTCGAGGCCGATGTTCACGTCCTCCGGCGGCGGCGAGCGGAAGCCGTGCGCATACTGGAAAAAGGCCGTCACAAACCCGGACAGTCGGTACGTCGCACCGAGCTTCGGCGCCAGCGAGGTCTCCTCGACCCCGACCGCGGGCGACGACGGATTGTCGGCGCGATACGTGCGGTCCACTTCCGGTGAGAGGTCATAGTGGTCGACCCGGAGCGCGGGCACGATCGTCCAGCGCGAGTCGCCCGCCCGGATCTCGTCCTGCACGAACACGCCGAGTTCCGTCACGTCCGTGAGCGGCATGTCCCGCAGCGGAAACGTCTCACCGAGAATCTGGCGGGTGGTGCCCCCGGTGTCGATCGTCGTCTGCAGTCCGTCACGCATTTCCTCGAGCCGGGTGCGAGTCGCCTCGACGCCGTAGACGAGGTCGTGCGTGAGCGCCGCGGATCCGAGCGTTCGCGCTGCGGTGAATTCGACGCCGAGCGTGGTCTCGTCGTAGTCGAACGACCGGTCGAGTTGGACCGCGGGCGTGCGTGGCGGCGCGGCACGCCGCACCTCGAACGTGTCCTGGTCGGTCTCGGTGCCTTGCCAGTACACCCGCCAGTCGGCCCCGTCGTACCAGTTCCGGAAAGCCCCGAGCGTCTGCTCGACGCTCGCGCGGAATCGGTCCATGCGGTCGTCGCCGTCGAGCCGGGTCGTGTTCACGAAGCGTCCGACGCCGAGGAAGGCGTCGACGGCACTCCGCTGCTCGAGGCGACCCCCGTCGAATGTGAAGGTCAGCGGACCGCCGGGCGCACCGGGCAGCCCGTACCTGGCCAGCAGCGCATCGCTAGTGTAGTCGCGCGGGTTCGGCGGCACGTCCGCCGCGGTGTCGACCTCGTGGCCTTCGCGTCGCACGTAGCCCAGCAGCCATTCGCCGCGACCGGCGCGGTCGGCGAACAGCGCGGCCGCGTGCCACCCCTCGTCCTGCGAGTCGACACCGGCCTCCGTGCGCACCGAGAGGCGCTCGCTGCCGCCACCGAGCAGGTGCCGCGGTGCCAGCGTCGTCATCGCGACGACGCCGCCGATGGCTTCGCTGCCGTACAGGGACGATGCGGGCCCGCGGAGGAACTCCACACGCCGGACGAAGACGGGGTCGAGGAACGCACGGCCGCTGTCCGCGTAACTCCCGACGGCGAAGCCCCCGGCCGCCGGGATGCCGTCGATCTCGACCGCGACGCGGTTGCCGCCGAGCCCGCGGATCGAGATCGTGTCGAGGCCGAACCGGAACGGGTCGTTGCGCACCGTCAGCCCGGGCTCGTAGCGGACCAGCTCACGCATGTCGGACGCGAGGGTCGCGTCGATGCGTGTGTCGTCGACCACGGTCACCGTGGCGGCGACGCGCGTGACCGGCGTGATCCGCCTGGCGTACACGGTGACAGTCTCGAGTTCGTCGCGGGGAGGCTGCGGCGAGGTGGCCGCGGTCGCGCCGGGCGGAGCGCCACCGGCGCAGGCCAGGCTCGCGATCGCGAGGCGCAGCAGCGCCGATCGGGGAACGGGTCGAAGAGGCATCGCGTCGTCGTCTCTGGTGGGTGTCTGCGGCCGTGCCGGGGCACGAACGCAGCGTGGACTTCGATCGGTGTGGCCGCCATGACCCAGATCAAGTCCAGACGCGGTAAGCGGGCGCGATG
>JAJTCR010000328.1 GCA_021325695.1 Steroidobacteraceae bacterium
GGCAAGCCGTCGTTCTGGGGCCTCTCGCTCGGCGCCTCCGCCTCCTCGATGATGGGCTACGGCCTGTTCTTCTGGCTGCCGTCGTTCTTCGTGCGGACCCATGGATTGACGCTGCTGCAGGCATCGCTGTATTTCGCGGCGATCCTGCTGGTCGGCGGCATGGCGGGGATCTGGCTCGGCGGCTGGTCGGCCGACCGCTTCGGCGCCGGCAAGCGCCGGGCGTATGCGCTGATCCCCGCGACGGCGTTCCTGCTCACCCTGCCTTTCTACGTCGCCGCGGTCACGACGTCCTCGCTCGCGCTGTCCTTCGGCCTGTTCCTCGTGCCGACGGCGCTCGGCCTGGTGTGGCTCGGACCGGTGCTGTCCGCGATCCAGCACGTCGTGCCGTCGGGCATGCGGGCCACGGCGTCCGCCGTGTTCCTGTTCATCAACAACCTGATCGGGATCGGTCTCGGGACCGTGATGCTCGGCGCCATCTCGGACGTGCTCTCGGAGCGCTTCGGCGCCGAGTCGCTGCGTTACGCAATCCTCTGCGGCACGGTGTTCTACGTCGTCGCGGCGTCGCTGTTCCTGCTGTCGGCGCGACGGCTCGAACGCGACTGGGAGCGATAGCCGGTTCCTGTGCGCGATCCTTACTGCGCAGTCCACCCGCCATCGACGGCGATCGCCTGCCCCGTGATGTTGCGCGCGGCATCGCTCGCGAGGAACTCGACCAGCGCGCCGAGTTCGTCGATGCCGACGAAGGCGTGCTTGGGCATCGGCTTCAGCATGATCTCGTCGATCACCTGCGCTTCGGCAATGCCGTGCGTCTCGGCCTGCGCCGCGATCTGCGCGTCGACCAGCGGCGTGCGCACGTAGGCCGGGCAGATCGTATTGACGGTGACGTCGACGTCGGCCGACTCGACCGCGAGCGTCTTCGTGAGGCCGACGAGGCCATGTTTCGCCGCGACGTAGGCGCTCTTGTAGGGCGAAGCGACCAGCGAGTGAATGGAGCCCACGTTGACGATGCGCCCGTAGCCGCGGCGACGCATCCCCGGCAGCACGGCGCGGCTCAGCAGGGCTGGCCCGGTCAGCATCACGGCGACCAGCATCGCCCAGCGCTCGGGCGGAAATTCCTCCAGCGGCGCGACGTGCTGCAGGCCTGCGTTGTTGATCAACAGGTCGACCCCCGCGTCGCCCAGGGCCTCGACCGCCACCCGGATGCTGTCGGCGCAGGTCACGTCGAGTTCGACGGCGTGCGCCGTCCTGCCTTGCGTCCTGAGCTGGGCCGCCGCCTGGTCCACGTCGCCGCGCGCGAGGTCGGTCAGCCACACCGCGTGGCCGTGCTCGGCGAAGTGCGCGGCCAGTCCGAGCCCGATGCCGCTGCCGGCACCCGTCACGAGCACGCGCAATGCACGGCCGCTCGGCCTCAAGCACGGCCCCGCTTCGCACGCGCGCGCGCGCGCGCCTGACCCGAGACGCAGAGTGCGCGAAATCCCGCGGCGCAGTACGGCACGAGCCGTTCGTGCACGCTCGCGAGGTCGCTCGAGCGGCAGACGCCGCCGGAGAGCTTGTCGATGCGACCGGTCTCGGCAAACGTGAGCGTGAGCGCGCCCGAGAGGAAGTGATACGCCCAGTAGAGGTCACGGTCGTCGCATTGCGGCAACGCACGGCGGATGGCCTCGATGAAACGCTGCACGACCGGGTCGAAGAATCGCGTCATCAGCACCCCGCCGAACTCGGGCGAGTTGTTGATCTCCGCGATCAGCGCGAAGTAGCTCTTCCACCCCGGACTGCCGCGCGTCGAGCGATCCAGCAGCGGGCGCGTGAATGCGTCGATGAGGTCCTCGAGTCGCGGCGCCCGCCGGCCGCCCGACGCGAGCACGGCGTCGAGCAGCGCGAGGCGCTCGTCGTTGAGGTCGGCGGCGCGGCGCAGGAACACCGCCTCGAGCAAGCCCTGCTTGCTGCCGAAGTGGTACGAGACGAGCGCGACGTCGACGTCGGCGGCGCCGGTCACGTCGCGGATCGAGACGCCGTGGTAGCCGCGCTCGGCGAACAGCTTCTCCGCGGCGTCGAGGATGCGCTCGCGCGTCGCGGCGGAGCGCGAGCCGGTGCCGGGGGCGACCTTCGCCGCCCGCGCCCGCGTGACCGTCCTGGTGGATGTCTTCTTCTTTTGCACTGCGTTACGCCCCGCCCCGGCGTGCCGGCCCGAGCCGGGATTCTGCGCAACCTTGGTGCATCCTGCAACGCTTGTTGAAATTCAACGAACGTTCAACTAAATTCCAACGTACGTTGAATGTTCGCGCCGCACGGCGGCGCCACTGCAGGGGGAATCATGAAGAAGTTCGCCGTCCACTCGGCCCAGGCCGCTGCGTTCGCCGCGTCGATGCTCGCCGTGCCCGCCGTCCTCGCCCAGGACGCGCCCGTTGCCACGTCGGCCGGGGGGCTCGAGGAGGTCACCGTCACGGCGCGGCGGCGCGAGGAATCGCTGCAGGACGTGCCGATCGCCGTGTCCGCGTTCTCGGCCGACCAGATCGAGGCCACCGGCGCACCCGACATCACCTGGCTGCAGCAAAGCACGCCGAACCTGACGCTGCAGGTCGCCCGGGGCTCGAACTCGACGCTGATCGCGTTCATCCGCGGCGTCGGCCAGCAGGACCCGCTCTGGGGCTTCGAGCCGGGGGTGGGCCTGTACGTCGACGACGTCTACATCGCGCGCCCGCAAGGCGCAGTGCTCGACATCTACGACATCGAGCGCCTCGAAGTGCTGCGCGGCCCGCAGGGCACGCTCTACGGGCGCAACACGATCGGCGGCGCCATCAAGTACGTCACGAAGCCCCTCGGCCACGACGGGCGTTTCGACGTCAAGTACACGCTGGGCTCGTACGGCCAGCACGACATCGTCGCGTCCGGCGCGCTGCCGGTCGGTGAAACGCTCTCCTTGGGCGCGAGCGCCGCCATCTACCGCCGCGACGGTTACGGCGACAACCAGTTCACCGGCGACGACCATTACGCCAAGGACGTCGAGGCGTTCCGGCTGAGCGCCGACTGGCAGCCGACCGACTCCGTGAGCGTCCGTATCTCCGCCGACCACGTCGAAGACGACTCGCCCGCCAAGCACGGCCATCGTGAGATCGCGGGCGGCGGGCTCTCGACCGGCGAGGTCGTGCTGGAGGACATCTACGACACGCGCGGCGGCATCGGCGACGAGAACTCGGTCATGACCCGCGGCGTCGCGATGACCGTCGCCTGGGAGATCAACGACGCCCTGACGCTGAAGTCGATCTCCGCTTACCGCGAAGGCGAAACCGACACGCTGATCGACTTCGACGC
>JAJTCR010000329.1 GCA_021325695.1 Steroidobacteraceae bacterium
TACGCGCCGAGGCGGGTGAAGTCGACCGGGAACTCGCCGACTGGTGGACCGAAATCCAGGACCGGCCGGCGACGCAGCAGGTCGCCATGGTCGAGGATCGCCCCGAGCCGGAGCGCGCGGGTGAAGCGCCGAAGAGTCGCCGGCGTCGGCGCCCGCGTCGACGTCGGCGTCCGGAAGGCCCGGCCTCCGCTTCGTGACCACGACGGAGCGCGACGAATCCCGGGCGCACTCGGAGCGCGGCACGTGGATACCTGCGTACGTGGCGCTCGGCAGCAACCTCGACGACCCACGCCTTCAGGTCGAGCGCGCGTTCGAAGCACTCGAACGGCTGCCGCTCAGCCGGCTGCTGTTGCGCTCCCACTGTTATCGCTCGCGTCCCATGGGTCCGGTGGCACAAGCGGATTTCGTCAACGCGGCCGCCGGCCTGCTGACGCAACTCGACGCGCCGACGCTGCTGGACGCACTGAAGACGCTCGAAAGCCAACTCGGTCGCGCCGCGCCGGTCGTGCGCTGGGGACCCCGTCGGATCGACCTCGACCTGCTCGTGCACGGCTCGACGCGGCTGCAGGCACCGGCGATCCAGGTGCCGCACCCCGGCATCGCCGAGCGCGCGTTCGTCCTCGTCCCGCTCTGTGACCTCAGTCCGTCGCTGGTCGTGCCCGGCGTTGGTAGAGTGAGCGGCCTCTTGCGCCGCATCGATGCGAGCGGACTGGAGCGGATCGACGCGTGAGGACTACGACGACGATGATGACGACGACGACGGAGACGACGACGAACGATCGCAGCAGCACTGCAGACTCGACGGCACGCGACGACGCAGAAGCCATTGCCATCGTCCAGACGCCGCACCGTTACGTCGTCGTCGAGGGGCCGATCGGCGTCGGCAAGACGAGCCTCGCACGACGCCTCGGCAAGAGCTTCGGCTGCGAACTCGTGCTCGAGCAGGACGCCGAGAACCCGTTCCTCGAACGGTTCTACCGCGACCCAAAGAGCGTGGCCTTCCAGACCCAGCTGTACTTCCTGTTCCAGCGCGCGCGCCAGTTGCAGGACCTCCGGCAGGCCGACCTGTTCGAAAAGGTCCGCGTGGCCGACTACATGCTCGACAAGGACCGGCTCTTCGCGCGACTCACGCTGGACGAGCAGGAATATGCGCTCTACGAACAGGTGTACGCGCGGCTCGCGATCGATGCGCCCGCGCCGGACCTCATCGTGTACCTGCAGGCCCCGGTGGACGTGCTGCTCGACCGGATCGCACGGCGTGGCATCGCCTACGAGCAGCAGATCGAGCGGCGGTACCTCGAGCGGCTCAACGACGCCTACGCGCGGTTCTTCCTCGAGTTCGACGCGGCGCCGCTCCTGATCGTCAACGCCGCGGACATCGATCCACTCGGCAGCGAGGCCGATTACGAGGGCCTGCTGGCCGAGGTCGTCCGGCCGCGCAAGGGCCGGCATTACTTCAATCCACTCAAGAGCTTGCTGTAGGCGGCGCCGTCGGCCGCCGTTGTAGTTTCGGGGCCGCTGCTGCATTCTTGCGCCCTCGCGCAACGCACGATCACCCATGTACACCCAACTGCAACTGCGCGACTCCGCGCGCCCGCCCGTCAACGTGTCCACGCTGCGGCAGATGAAGGAGAAGGGCGAGAAGATCGCCTCGCTGACCTGCTACGACGCGAGTTACGCGGCGCTCGTCGACGCGGCCGGGACCGACGTCGTGCTCGTCGGCGATTCGCTCGGCATGGTGATCCAGGGTCACGACACGACCGTCCCCGACACGCTCGAGCACGTGATCTACCATTGCCGTGCGGTGTCGAAGGGACTGTTCCGGCCGTTCCTGATGGCGGACATGCCGTTCATGACCTACACCTCGCGCGAACAAGCCTTGCAGAACGCGGTCCGGCTGATGCAGGAGGGCGGCGCGAAGATGGTCAAGCTCGAGGGCGGCGCCGGGCAGGCCGAGATCGTCGAGTTCCTGGCGGGCCACGACATCGCGGTCTGTGCCCACCTCGGGCTGCGACCGCAGTCCGTGCACAAGACCGGCGGCTTTCGCGTGCAGGGTCGCGAGGAAGCGGCGGCCGAACAGATGAAGCGTGACGCCAAGCTGCTGCAGGACGCGGGTGCGGACGTCGTGCTGCTGGAATGCATCCCGACGGCGCTCGGCCACGAGATCACGCAGGAACTGCACGTGCCCGTCATCGGCATCGGGGCCGGGCCGCACACCGACGGGCAGATCCTCGTGCTCTACGACGTGCTCGACATCACGCCCGGGCGCAAGCCCCGTTTCGTGCAGAACTTCCAGCAGGGCCACGACAACCCGCTTGCGGCGCTGCAGTCGTATGTCGAGGCCGTGAAGTCGGGCGCCTATCCGGCGGCCGAGCACTGCTTCTGACGATCACCCGACGTCCCTTCGACCACTACCCGGCCGGGTTCCACGATGCAGACAATCACGCGGATCGCGGACCTCCGCGACGTGGTCACGGACTGGCGCCTCGGTCGCCAGAGCATCGCGTTCGTGCCGACCATGGGCAACCTCCACCTCGGCCACGCGAGCCTGATGGCGGCGGCACACCTGCACGGCCGGCGCGTGATCTCGAGCATCTTCGTCAACCCGCTGCAGTTCGGGCCGAGCGAGGACTTCAGCGCCTACCCGCGCACACCCGACGACGACGGGAACCTGCTGCGCGAATACGGCGTCGACGCGTTGTTCCAGCCCACCGTCGAGGAGATGTATCCGCAGGGCAGCGCAGGCAGCACCGTCATCGACGTGCCCGGGCTGACGGATGTTCTGTGCGGGGCGTTCCGCCCGGGACACTTTCAGGGCGTCGCCACGGTGGTCGTCAAGTTGTTGTGCCTCGTGCAGCCCGACGTCGCGATCTTCGGCGAGAAGGATTACCAGCAGCTGACCGTCATCCGTCGCGTCGTGCAGGACCTGAACCTGCCCGTGACGATCGTCGGTGCGCCGACCGTGCGCGCCGAGGACGGGCTCGCGCTCAGTTCGCGCAACCGCTACTTGAGCGCCCAGGAGCGGGCCATGGCGCCCTCGATCTATCGCGCGCTCGACCAGGCACGGCGCCGGCTGGAGGCGGGCGAGACTGCCTACGCATCGATCGAGGCGGAAGGCCTGGCGTCGATCGGCGCAGCGGGAATCACGCCGGACTTCTTCGAGATTCGCACCGCAGCGCGTCTCGAGCGCCCCACGGAGCTCGACGTGCACCTCGTGGTGCTCGCGGCCGGCCGGCTCGGCAAGGCGCGGCTGATCGACAACCTGCAGTGCACTGCGCCGGTCAGGGAGTAGTGGCTAGTGACTAGTG
>JAJTCR010000330.1 GCA_021325695.1 Steroidobacteraceae bacterium
TTCGGCCGGCGCGGAATCGGTCACCACGAACAGGCCGCCGTGGCGCGTGTAGTCGCGCGAGCGGATCCTCGCGATCTTGGTCCGCGTGCCGAACAGGCTCCAGGCGACGTGACACGCCACCATGTTGGTCTCGTCGCTGTTGGTCAGCGCGACGATCATGTCGGCATCACGCGCGCCGGCCGTTTCGAGCGTGCGCGGACTCGCGGCGTTGCCTTGCACGGTGCGGATGTCGATGCGGTCCTGCAGGTCGCGCAACAGCGATTCGTCGAGGTCGACGACGGTGACGTCGTTGGCTTCTTCCCGGGCGAGGTGGTACGCGGCCGTGCGGCCGACCTGCCCGGCCCCGAGGATGATGATTTTCAAGGTTCTTGGGCCATCTGGGGCTGCGCGCCGCCATTCTAGCGCGGTTCGCGGGTGCGTCCCCGGAGACGGTTCGCACGCGCCGCCGCCGAGCCGCGGCCCTGAACGGTTCAGACCACCTGCAAGTTGGCGTAGCCCATCATGAGCCACTTGGTGCCCTGGCGCTCGAAGTTGACCTGGACCCGGGCGTTGGACCCCTGGCCTTCCAGGTTGAGCACCACGCCGTCGCCGAACTTGGCATGCCGGACGCGCTGGCCGAGCTTGAGCGACCCGGGCGTGTCGTCCTGGAACCGCCGCCCGCCCACGTAGCCGTTGCCGGCGTTGGGACGCGAGCCCGGGTACCCGCCTCCCGGGCGGGACGACGGCACGTACGCCGGCCGCGAGACCTGCACCTTCGGCCGGACTTCCTCGACCAGCCGCGCCGGGACTTCGGCGATGAACCGCGACGGCGCGCCGTAACTGTCGATCCCGTGCATCCGGCGCTGCTCGGCGTATGTCAGGTAGAGGTGGCGCATCGCGCGCGTGCAGCCCACGTAGCAGAGCCGGCGCTCCTCCTCGAGCCCGTGCATGTCCGTGACCGACCGCTGGTGCGGGAACAGGCCGTCCTCCAGGCCGCACAGGAACACGACGGGGAACTCGAGGCCCTTGGCCGAGTGCAGCGTCATCATCTGCACGCAGTCTTCCCACTCCTCGGCCTGGCCCTCGCCCGATTCGAGCACGGCGTGCGAGAGGAACGCCATCAACGGCGTCATCCCGTCGTCCTCCGGTTCGAAGCCGCGCGCGGCGCTCACGAGTTCCTCGAGGTTCTCGAGCCGCGCTTCGCCCTTGTCGGCCTTTTCCTTCTGGTAGTGACCGGCGAGACCGCTCGCCTGGATCACGTGGTCGACCTGCTCGTGCAACGGCAGCCCCTGTGTCTCGGCGTCGAGCTTTTCTATCAGCGTCAGGAACGCCTGGAGGCACGAAGCGGCCTTCGTGCCGAGCTCGTCGTTGCACTCGAACGCCGACTGCCACATGGACTTCGAGTGCGCGCGCGAGTGGGCGCGCAGCACCTCGAGCGTGCGCGCGCCGATGCCCCGCGTCGGCAGGTTCACGACGCGCTCGAACGAGGCATCGTCGTCGCGGTTCGAGATCAGTCGCAGGTAGGCGAGCGCGTCCTTGATCTCCTGTCGCTCGAAGAACCTGAGGCCGCCGTAGACGCGGTAGGGGATGCGCGCCGCGAGCAGGTACTCCTCGAACACGCGCGACTGCGCGTTGGAGCGGTACAGGATCGCGTTGTCACGCCGGTTGCCGCCCTGCGCGATCCACTCGCGGATCTTGTTGACGACGAACTCGGCTTCGTCGCGCTCGTTGTAAGCGCGGAACAGCCTGATGGCCGAGCCCTTGCCTTCGCTGGTCCAGAGCTTCTTGCCGATGCGGCCGCTGTTGTTGCCGATGATCGCGTTGGCTGCATCGAGGATGTTGCCGGTCGAGCGATAGTTCTGCTCGAGCCGGAACAGCTGGACGTCGCGGAAATCCTTGCGGTACTGCTGCAGGTTCTCGACGCGCGCGCCGCGCCAGCGGTAGATCGACTGGTCGTCGTCGCCCACGACGTAGGGCACGCTCGCCGACCCCACCAGGACCTTCATCCACTCGTACTGGATCGTGTTGGTGTCCTGGAACTCGTCGACCAGCACGTGCCGGAAGCGCGATCGATAGTGGTCGCCGAGGCCGGGCGCGTCCTTGAGGATCTCGTAGCTGCGCAGCAGCAGCTCGGCGAAGTCGACCACGCCGTTGCGACGGCAGGCCTCTTCGTAGGCTTCGTACAGCTTGATCATCTGGCGCCGCGTCGGGTCGCCCTCGTCCTTGAGGTGCCTGGGCCGCAGGCCCTCGTCCTTCTGCGCGTTGATGAACCAGGCGACCTCGCGCGGCACCCAGCGGGTGTCGTCGAGGTTGAGTCCGCGGATCACCTTCTTGATCAGCCGCTGCTGATCCTCCCCGTCGAGGATCTGGAAGCCCTGCGGCAGCCCCGCCTCGCGCCAATGCATTCGCAGCAGGCGATGACAGACGCCATGGAACGTCCCGATCCAGAGCGGAGCCGACGGCAGGCCGAGCTGCTGCTCGATGCGGTGGCGCATCTCGGCGGCGGCCTTGTTGGTGAACGTCACCGCGAGGATGCCGTGCGGCGAGACCCCCTCGACCTGCACGAGCCATTCGACGCGGTGCGTGAGCACGCGCGTCTTGCCGCTGCCGGCGCCCGCGAGCACGAGCGTTGGTTTCAACGGGGCGGTCACGGCCTGCCGCTGCGCGTCGTTGAGCGGCGCGAGGATGTGGGAGACGTCCATGGGAGGGCGCGGATTCTACCCGAGGATGGACACCCGGTTAAGACGACGACGGTGGGGTTCACGGCCCGAGGCGGCTCGTCTACGCTCTGCGTCCTTTCACGGCCGGACCGCGCGACGCCGAATGCGCGCAAAAGGATGGGTCATGCAGACGACGTTTCTCGGATTGCGCCTGTGGCCGCTGGCGCTGGTGCTCGCGCTCGCGCCACTCACCGGCGTGCGCGCGTCCGACACACGTGCCGACGCGGAGTGGGCGGCACACGTGAACCGATTCCTCGAGTCACACTTCCAGGCCAACCCGGTGGCGGCGGTGTACGCGGGCCGGCACGAATTCGACGGTCGCTTGCCGGACCTGAGCGCGACGGCGCTTGCACGCAACGTCGAGCGACTCGAAGCGGAACGTGCCAAAACCGCCGCCTTCGACCCGGCGGCACTCACCGAGCCGAATCGGCGTGAGCGCGCGTACCTGCTGGCGGCGCTCGAGAACGACCTGTTCTGGATCGAGGAGGTGGAGTGGCCGTTCCGGAACCCGTCGTGGTACCTCAACATCGTCGATCCCGAGGTCTACCTGAGCAAGCCCTACGCGCCGCTCGAGCAGCGCATGCGTGCCTCGAGCAGCGCATGCGTGCGTACGTCGAATACGCGCGGGCCATTCCGGGCGTCACGCGGCAGATCCGCGCGAACCTGCGGACGCCGATGCCGGCCCCCTGGGTCGAATATGGCGTCAATGCGTTCGGCGGCTTCGCGCAATTCCTGGCCAGCGACGTGGCTCCGGTGTTCGCCGCCGTGAAGGACGACGAACTGCAGTCGCAGCTCAAGCTCGTCAACGCCGAAGCCTCGCGAGCGATGCAGGAGCTCGCGGACTGGTTCGTTGCGCAACGCCCGGCCGCGACCCAGGACTACGCGCTGGGGACCGCGACGTTCGCGCGCATGATCGGCGCTACCGAGCAGCTCGAGGTGCCGGTCGCACGCTTGCGGGAAATCGGCGAGACCGACCTCGGCCGGAACCTCGTCGGGCTGCGCAAGGTGTGCG
>JAJTCR010000331.1 GCA_021325695.1 Steroidobacteraceae bacterium
GTTCCCGGAGGATATCGCCGAGTTCTTCACGATGGTGCCGGTCAACACGAAGGTGAACCTGATCGACCAGACCACGAAGGTCGGTTGGTCGCGCGGGACACTTTACGTCGAGCGGCAGGCGCCGCTCGAGGGCACGCAGGACCCGACCCACCTCGACCCGGCCGAACTCGATCGCGCGATCGCGAGTGCGACGATGAAGATGCCGGCGCAGGTCGACTGGAACACGGCGCGCCAGGCGTTCAGACAGATGTCCGGCGTGCCCGTGCGCATCGGGCTGCGCGATTTCACGCGTCCCGCCGCGGAGCCTGCAACGGCGCCGGCGACAGCCATCGAAGTCGCGCAACGCGCTGACGGCGGCGGGACCCGCTGACGGCGCGCATCAAGGCTCGCCACGCTTCGGCGAGACGAAGCGGTCCACAAACAAAAACGCCGCGGAGGTCCGCGGCGTTTTCGCATCGCCCGAAGGCGACCTGACGGGCGTTACTTGCCCATCGAGCGCTTGAACGCGCGATCGATCTTCTCGTTCGTTGCGTCACAGCACGACTGCGAAGCCTGGGAGGCCTGCAGCGCCTGGTTGGCCGTGCTCTGCGCGCTCGAAGCGGCGTTCTGCGCGCTCGAGGCGGCGGCGGCAGCGGCGTCAGCGGATTGCTTGGCAGCAGCGGCGTCCGAGGCAGCCTGCTTTGCAGCGGCGTTGGCGGCGTCGATGCGGGCCAGCGTGTCCTTGCTGGTGCAGCCGGTAGCGGTGGCAACCATGATGGCAGCGGCGGCCACGGTCAACGTCTTCACGATCGCAGTCTTCATTGTGTTTTTCCTCAATGAGGGGGTTGGAAGCGGACAAGCCAGATGGCAGCTGCGGCCCGCGTGGGACACCCTCCCTGTGCGCTGCGCAGCCCAACGCCAAAAGACTAACCGATTCGCGGTGGATGTTGAAGATTGCGGGCGCGCCCGTCCTGTGTATCGGGCGGCACACATACGACAGACGAAGGTGCAATATTGTGTAGGAGTTGTCTGATACGTTTTCCGAAAAACCCGTATTTTCAGCCATTTGGGGCAGGGAAAAAAAGGCCGTTCGCGACCGGAATGCAGTTGGCTGACGTTGTATCCACGCAAACGCTCGTCAAGGCGGCTGCGTCGGCACGGGCACTCTTGCCAGCGGGCGTGCATGACTGTATATAAGCACAGTAGCTGTACGTGCATACAGGCAGGGAAAGTCCATGATCGAAGATCTCACGCCGCGCCAGCGCCAGGTACTCAAGTTCATCCAGGACACGCTGGCCGAGCAGGGCTTGCCACCCACGCGGGCCGAAATCGCCGAGGCGCTCGGCTTCAAGTCCGCCAATGCGGCCGAGGAGCACCTGCGTGCCCTGCAGCGCAAGGGCGTGCTCGACTTGCGACCGGGGGCATCCCGCGGCATCCAGCTGAAGGATTCGCTGCGGGAGCAGATGGGCCTGCCGCTGATCGGCCGCGTCGCCGCCGGCCGACCCATCCTGGCCGAAGAGAACATCGAGGCGCGCTACCAGATCGACCCGGGCCTGTTCCAACCGCGACCGCACTACCTGCTCAAGGTCAAGGGCATGAGCATGCGCAACGCGGGCATCCTCGATGGCGACCTCGTCGCGGTTCACCGTACCCCCGAGGTGCGCAACCGCCAGATCGTGGTCGCACGGCTCGAGAACGAAGTGACTGTCAAGCGTTACCGGCAGGAAGGCTCAATCGCCTGGCTGTTGCCCGAAAACGAGGAGTTCGAGCCCATGCGCATCGACCTGCGCGAGCAATCGCTCACGATCGAAGGGGTGGTCGTGGGGGTGGTGCGGCAGGAAACACACTGAAGAAGTGAATAGTGACTAGTGAATAGTCCGAGCCGGAGCGACCGCGGCGCGACCTTCCGACTATTCACTAATCACTAATCACTGTCACTTGCCCGTTATGGCTGCGTCCGTCGAAGAACTGCTGCAGAACAACCCCGCTCGTCTGTGGCGAGCGCGTGGACAAGCTGAAAGCTCTGCCAGCCCCGCCGGACTCCCTACCGGTTATTCCGAACTCGATTGCTGCCTGCCAGGCCAGGGATGGCCGCGACAGGGCCTCATCGAGATCCTCTGCGACCAGCGCGGCATCGGCGAACTTAGCCTGTTGATGCCAGCACTGGCACGACTCTGTGCCGCGACGCGGGGTGGCTGGATCGCGTGGGTTTCACCGCCTTACACGCCGTACGCACCCGCCCTCGCGGCGGGGGGCCTCGAGGTGGCGCGCGTGCTGGTCGTGCACGGCGCGGGCGCCACCGAGTGGGCGATGGACCAGGCCCTGCGTTCGGAGGCGTGCAGCGCCGTGCTGGGATGGGCCAACCCGCGCGAGCCGCAGGCCTTGCGACGCCTGCAACTCGCTGCCGAACAGTCGCACAGCCTCGCCGTGCTGTTTCGTCCGCTGCAGGCGGGGCTCACGCCCTCGCCGGCCGTGCTGCGGCTCGCCTTGCTCGGCCACGAGGGTGGGCACGGGGGCCTGCAAGTGCGCATCGTGAAGAGTCGCGGAGGCCGCCCGGCCACGGTCAGCCTGGGGCACTGACGTGGCCCCGCTCGCCCGACGCCGGGTCGCGCCGGCGCTCCGTCCATCAATCTCCGTGCCCGAGCGTGCGCCGCTCGCGCAGCCGCGCCCGCGCGAACTCTGGCTGGCCGCGCAGCTGCCGGCCCTGATGCTCGACGCGCTGCGCGAAGAAGTGCGGGCGCTGCCCGCCACCCCGCCCGTCGCCGTCGTCGACCTCGAGCGCAACGGCAAGGTCGTGCGCGCCTGCGACGAGCACGTGCGTGCGGCCGGCGTGCACGCGGGGATGTCCGTGAACTCGGCACTCGCGCTCGTGCCGACGCTGCACGCCCTGGCACGCGATCCCCGACGCGAGCGACAGTTGCTCGAGGCGGTGGCCCGTCGCGGGTTGCACTTCACGCCTCGCGTGAGCCTCGAGCCGCCGGACGGCGTCCTGCTCGAGGTGCGCGGCAGCCTGCGCCTGTTCGGTGGCGCGCGACAACTGTGTCACCGGCTCGAAAGCGCGATCGCCGCGACCACCGGTGCCACGGTGCGGTTCGCGATCACGCCGACACCGCTGGCGTCGCTGTGGTTCGCGCGCCAGCACGCAGGCGAGCGTCCGATACTGGTGCGCAACCGCGAGGAACTCGCGAGTCGGATCGCGCCGCTGCCGCTCGCGTGCACGCGCTGGCCCCAGAAGGCGTTGCAGACCCTCGCGACGATGGGTGTGCGCACCGTCGGTGAGTGCCTGCGCCTGCCGCGCGATGGT
>JAJTCR010000332.1 GCA_021325695.1 Steroidobacteraceae bacterium
CACCGTGGCCGCGAGTTGCTCCGCTTCGGCGGCCGTGGGCATCGCCTCCGCCAGCGGCCCGATCCTCACGTGGTCGAGTCCCGGTGCGAGATGCACGGGTTGTGCGACGGCCCACGCCTGCGCGGTGCCGACGCCGACCCCTGCCGCCGCGGCCAGACAAGGCCCGGCCGGCCAGCGGCCGAACTCGGCGTGCGCCGCGGCGTCCACGCTCGTGAGCAACCAGTCGCGCCAGTCGCCCTGGGGGGCACGCGTCGAGTTGCCACGGCCCGCGAGCCAGCGGAACGATGCCATGGCGGGCAACGTGCCCGAGGCGCGCGCCTCGCCGATGGCCTCGTGCAGCCACGGCAGGACGATGCGAACGGCAGGGCGCGCGGTCACGGTGAACGTCCGGGCGCCGCGGGCGCGTGCCCAGCGGGCGTGCGATGCAGTATGTTGGTGCGATGAAGTTTCATCTCGATGCACCTGGCGGCGTGAACTTCGTGCGTGGATACGGCCCGGGTCAACTGCGCGTCGGCGAGCAGACCCACACCTCGAGCGTGATCCTGACGGCGACGACCGTGATCGAGCGCTGGCGTCCCGCCTCGGTACTCGAACTCACGTCGGCAGACCTCGAGCCGGTGCTCGGTCTCGGCCCGGAACTCGTGCTGCTCGGCACCGGTTCGCGTCAGCAATTTCCCGACCCCCAGGTCCTGCGGATACTGTACGAGCAACGGATCGGCGTGGAAATCATGGACACCTCGGCCGCCTGCAGAACCTTCAACGTGCCGATGCGCAGGTCGCGCAGGACCTTGCGCGCGCGCTGCTGCAGCGCCGCGATGCGCTCGACGCTGTACAGCGTCGTCACCAGCGGCGCGAGCACGGCGCTCTGGTAGCCGCAGCCCGTGCCGATCTCGAGCACCTTGCGCGGCTTGTTCGCCTCGACCAGCGATTGCGTCATGCGCGCGACGATATAGGGCTGCGAAATGGTCTGGCCGTGACCGATCGGCAAAGCCGTGTCCTCGTAGGCGCGACTCGCGAGCGCTTCGTCCACGAACAGGTGCCGCGGGACGCCGCGGATCCGCTCGAGCACCTCGGGGTTCGTGATGCCCTGCTCCCGCAGCCGTGCGACGAGTCGCTCGCGCGTGCGCGCCGAGGTCATGCCGATGCCGCTGTGTCGCGTCGGGTCCGCCATCACTCGGGACGCCCGCTCAGCCATTCGCCGATTTCCTCGAGGGCTGTGTGCCGCGTCAGGTCCACCTGCAGCGGCGTCACCGACACATACCCGTTCGCGACCGCCTGGAAGTCCGTCCCTTCACCGGCGTCCGCACCTTCGCCCGCCGGTCCCACCCAGTACACCGGACGCCCACGTGGGTCCGACGCCGGAACGACGGGCTCCGAACGGTGCCGGTGACCGAGACGCGTCGACTGGTAGCCGCGCAGTTGTTCGTACGGCACGTCGGGCACGTTGACGTTCAGGATCATCGATGCGTGCAGCGGCGAGCGTTGCAGGCGCATCAGCAGTTCACTCGCGACGCGCGCCGCGGTGGTGAAGTGGCGGCCGTCGCGCAGGACCAGCGAGATCGCGATCGCCGGCAACCCGAGAAAACGGCCCTCGACGGCGGCCGCGACCGTGCCCGAATAGAGCACGTCGTCGCCGAGGTTCGGCCCGTCATTGATGCCGGAGACGACCATGTCATGGTCGACTTCGTCGGGAAACAGCCCGGAAATGGCGAGGTGCACGCAGTCCGTGGGCGTGCCGTTCTGGACGTAGTAACGGCGTTCGCCGTACTCGAGGACGCGCAAGGGCACGTCGAGCGTCAGCGAATTGCTCGCCCCGCTGCGATTGCGATCGGGCGCCACGACCGTGACGGCGGCGAGCGGGCACAACGCATCCACGAGGTGCTGCAGGCCCTCGGCGCGATAGCCGTCGTCGTTGCTGACCAGGATTCTCAATTCAGGCGTGGGACCGTATGTTTTATCTGGGCCCCAGCAGTGGCGGGGTTGGCCACGAACGCGGGGCCACTATACTGGAATCCCCGGGCGCCTCGGAAGCGAACTCGCACCATGTCGGATCCCACCGAGCCGCCTTCCGACGACGACGACGACCGCCACGTTTTTCGCCGTGCCGTCGCAGACGTGCGGCCGCTGGCGGCACGGACGCGGGCGACCGCGTCGCGCCCGCGACCCCGGCCGCTGGCGCGGTTCACGCGCGCCGAACGCGAGGACGTGCTCCGGGAAAGCCTCGTCGTGCCCAGCGATCCGGCGGCGCTCGAAACTGGGGAGCACCTGTCGTTCCGTCGGCCCTCCGTCCGCGAGGACGCCCTCCGCAGGTTGAAGCGCGGCCAGTTCGCGGTCGAGGCCGAGATCGACCTGCACGGGCTCGGGCGGCATGCGGCTCACGACGCCTTGCGACAGTTCCTGAACGACTCCGTGCTCCGTGGCATGCGCTGCGTGCGCGTGATCCACGGCAAGGGCCGGCGGTCGGGGCCCGGCGGTCCGGTCCTCAAGCACGTGGTGGATCACTGGCTGCGCAAGATCGAGAACGTGGCGGCGTTCGCCAGCGCACGCCCGATCGACGGCGGCACCGGCGCCGTCTACGTCCTGCTCGGAAAATAGGGACACTCCTGAATTTGCGGAAAAGGGGACACTCCTTATTTTCCCGCTCGTCGTCGGCCCGGTGGCCGTGGGCGCCTGAAACCGCGGCACTCCGACGCCGCGCTCATCCACGAGTCCGTGCCATAGGGCTGCTGTCGCTTGACGCAGGCACGCAGCTCCTCGACTTCCGCCGGTGTCTGCGGCGCGTCCACGTAGTCGTCCCAGGAGGCGGGCAGCGCGACCGGGGGCTCTGCCAAAAGTGCCGCACGGGATTTCGGCCCGCGACGCCACGACGCGCTGCCCCACTTCCAGTCACATGCGTGTGCGACCAGGTTGGCCCGTACCGCATTTCGTTCAACGTAGCGCAGCACCGTGACCAGATGGTCTCCCTGCTCGATCGGGAACGCCTTGTACCGCCCCTGCCAGACGCGGCCGACGGTGCCGTGGGCGAGGTGATGGCGAGCCGCATGCGTCGTCAGCAGCCAGTGCATCCAGCGACCGATGTCATCCGTGCCGGACGGACGGACGACGCAGTGAAAGTGATTCGGCATGACGCATGCGGCAAACAGGTCGAGCCGCAGACGCTCCTGCGCTTCGCCGATCAGCCTGACGAACGCGGCGTAATCGGCAGGACGATGGAACAGCGTGGCGCGATTATTGCCACGATTGAGCACGTGGTAGCAGACGCCTGCATGTATCGCCCTCGGCCCGCGTGGCATAGGGCACAGCCTGCGATCGGTGGCCTGCGTTTACGACCGCCGATTCTTGCCGAAACGTTCAGGAATCCAGGAGTGTCCCCTATTTCGAAGAAATCAGGAGTGTCCCCTATTCCTCGCCGAGGTCCCACGCGTGCGCGAGCAACTCGTGCAGCACGGCCGTCGCGAACGTACCGCGTGGCAGCATGAAGCGCAGCACCAGTTCGTCGTCGCCCTCGAAGCTCCAGTCGAATTCGCGCACCGGCAGTCGCAAGCTGCGTCGTTCGGGCTCCAGGCGCTCCTGCGCGAGCAGCGCGATGAGCGCCTCGTGCCCCGCGAGCACCTCCCGCTCGACGGCGAGTGCCAGCTCGGTAGCGGGCGAGTCTCCGCGCCCCGGCAGCGGACCGCTCGGATGAACGTCCATGTCCCTGCAGCGCTGCTCGAGACTCGCATCGATCGACG
>JAJTCR010000333.1 GCA_021325695.1 Steroidobacteraceae bacterium
ACGTCGCGCCCCACAGACGGTTTCGCTCGCAACCTCGCCCGCCGGCGCAGGTACTTACCTTTACCAGGGGATGCAGTGCGCAAGTCGAGGAGCTGAACCCATGAGCGATCGAAACCACCAGGAGCAGGGGCCGTTGCTGCACGCGTTCTGCCATCGCTGCGAGCGCTGGCGTGTGCTCGAGGCGGATGTCTTTGCTGTCGACTTCTGCGTCGGTCCGGACCAGCCGGGCGTGGCGCGCTGCCCGGACTGCGGCGAGTATGGCCTCGTGAAGGTGCGACTGCCCGAGACGCGACGTCGCGAAGCGGCATTGCTCGTCCTGGAGCAGCCACCCCGGGATTTCTAGCGCCCGCCTCGACTTCGCGCAGACCGCGACGCCTTGGACACGATCACGGCGTCGCGCCTTAAAGCGTCGGCAGCGCGTCCAGGGCGTGCCGTCGCTGCCTCGCGGCACGAGCCCGTCTCCTTTGTCGCGACGTGCCTGTGCATAAGCCCGAATAGCCTTCGCCGCGTCGCAGGAGGAGATTCACGCGGTCGGCACGCTGGGCGGAGGGGGTATGGACGTCAAGGCACGCGACGACGCGATGG
This sequence comes from Steroidobacteraceae bacterium, assembly GCA_021325695.1. Lineage (GTDB taxonomy): Bacteria > Pseudomonadota > Gammaproteobacteria > Steroidobacterales > Steroidobacteraceae > RPQJ01. The sequence continues at coordinate 586 of JAJTCR010000333.1, forward strand.
CGCTGGCGGAGGACGCTCGCCAGTCGGAGTGGGAGAACGTCAGCTTCACCGCTGAAGTCTTCAAGGGCACGTTCCGCTGGGACCTGGTGCACCCGTTCCCGGCGCAGTCGCCGGACGATCGCAAGATCGGCGACGACTTCATCGAAAAGATCCGCCCGGTGATCGAGCGCGCTGTCGATCCGTGGCAGATCGACGAAGACGGCGAATACCCGCGCGAGGCGCTCGAGGCGCTCGCCGAGGTGGGACTCTTCGGCATGAAGATCCCGCGCGAGTACGGCGGCCTCGGGCTCTCGGTCACGAACTACTGCCGCGTGCTCGGCTTCATCGGTAGTTACTGCGCGAACACGGTCGCCTTCCTCTCGGCACACCAGAGCATCGGCGTGCCGCAGCCGCTCAAGCAATTCGGCACGGAGGAGCAGAAGCGCAAGTACCTGCCGCGGCTCGCCCGGGGCGAAATCTCTGCCTTTGCGCTCACCGAACCGGGCGTCGGCTCCGATCCTGCACGCATGGCGACGACGGCAACGCCGTCATCCGACGGCACGCATTACGTGCTGAACGGCGACAAGCTCTGGTGCACCAACGTCACGGACCCGAAGACGACGCTGCTGGCCGTGCTCGCGCGCACCCCGGACAAGGTCCTGCCGAATGGCAGGACGTTGCCGCAGATCTCCTGCTTCGTCGTCGAGACCGCGTGGCCCGGCGTCGAGCGCGTGCGGCGCTCGCGTTTCATGGGCCTGCGAGGCATCGCGAACGGCGTGGTCACGTTCAAGGACGTGAAGATTCCCGTGGAGAACCTCGTCGGCAAGCCCGGTGAGGGACTCAAGATCGCGCTCGCGACGCTCAACGTCGGCCGCCTGAGCCTGCCGGCCGCCGCGATCGGCGGCGCCGCGGCGCTGGTCGATGACGCGAAGTGGTGGACGTCGACACGCCAGCAATGGGGCCAGCCGATCGGCCGGCACCAGGCCGTGGCCCGGATGATCTCGACCTACATGGCGCAGTTGTTCGCGATGAAGGCGATGGTCAAGGCGACCTGCGCGTTCGCCGACCACGAGAACGCGGACATCCGGCTGGAAGCGGCCGCCGCCAAGTACTACTGCTCCGAAGCACTCTGGAAGATGTACGACGACTACGTCCAGGTGCGCGGCGGACGTGGCTACGAGACGGCTCGGTCGCTGCATGCGCGCGGCGAACGCCCGACAAGCGTCGAGATGGCCCTGCGCGATGCACGCATCAACCGCATCTTCGAGGGCTCGTCGCAGGTCATGCACCTGATCATGGCGCGCGAGGCCCTAGACACGCATTTCCGGCTGATGATGCCGATCCTGCAGCCGAAACCGGGGCAAAAGGGCACGAAGCGCGACGCCGTGCTGAAAGCGCTCGGGTTCTACTCGACCTGGTTGCCGCAGCTGTTCCTGCCGCAGGTGGGCGGGCACTTCGAGGCGAAACACCTCGACGATCGCAATCGTCGCCACCTCGGGTACGCGGCGAAGGCGAGCAAGCTGCTGGCACGGCGGTTGTTCGCGACGATGGCCAGGCACGGCCCGAAACTCGAGAAGGAGCAGATCCTGCTCGGCAACTTCGTCGACGTCGGCGTCGAACTCTTCGTCATGGCGGCGACGCTGTCCTATGCCGACTACCTCGTCGCCGCGCAACCCAGTGACCGGACGCCGCTGGAGCTGGCCGACCTGTATTGCCAGGAAGCCCGGCGGCGTATCGAGTCGAACTTCCGCGCGGTGAAGCACAACTTCAATCGCTCGTACGGCAAGGTCGCCGGCCTGCTGATGGACGGCAAGCTGGACTGGCTCGGTGACGGCGCCGCCAACCCGATTCCGCCGCAGTACCGTGACTGGGCCCGCAACGACTACGAGCACCCCGGGGTGACGGCTGTAGCGGCACCGACGGAGGACCGACCGCGACCACGCCAGGCGGCGTAGCGTCGTTCGCGCGCGCGTCCTGCAGGCCGCCCGTGCCCCGCTTTGCGGGACGCCGCGAGCAGTTTAACGTCGCCGGATGCCCAGGCGTTCGCGGGGTTTTGCGCCCATCGCCGCACCCGATGCGCGGGTGCTGATTCTCGGCTCGCTGCCGGGTCAGGTGTCCCTCGCGCGACGGCAGTACTACGCCCAGCCGCACAATGCGTTCTGGCGGATCATGGGCGTGCTGTGCGACGCGGGACCCGAGTGGTCGTACGAGGAACGTGCCGACCGGCTCAGGGTGCGCGGCGTTGCGCTCTGGGACGTCTGCAAGGCGGCGGTCCGGCCGGGCAGCCTCGACGCCTCAATCGACCTGGACAGTGTGCTGCCAAACGATTTCCGCACGTTCTTCCGCACGCACCCCGCGATCACGACCGTGTTCACGAATGGCGGCACGGCCACGCGGCTGTACACGCGGCTGGTGCTGCCGGGCCTCGGCGAGCCCGCGCGAAGCCTGCCGGTGCAGCCCTTGCCATCGACGAGTCCCGCCCACGCTTCGCTGCGATTCGAGCAGAAGCTCGCCCGCTGGCAAGCCGTGGCGGTCGCGTTGCGAGCACTGGGCTGAAACGACGCCGCGGCGCCCGCGCACTTGGCGTCGTCGGTGACGTCACGCAGAATCGCCGATTCGCCGCGCCCGAGCGCCGGCATCGCAACCATGCACGAAGCACGGAGAACTCCATGATCGGCTACGTGACC
>JAJTCR010000334.1 GCA_021325695.1 Steroidobacteraceae bacterium
GTACGGGAGGCTCGAGCGGCGAGGCCGGGTCGAATTCACCGGCCGGCAGTGCGGGCGGGGCCGGTTCACAGGACCCGGCATCGCACGGCCCGAACGGCACCGGCGCGCCCGGCCAGGGTCCGACCGCGGGCACGACGGGCACGGCGGGCAACACGGGTGCGACGGGCAGCGCCGGCGGCACCTCGTCGACCACCGGCACGGGCAGCGGCGGAGCCGGTGGCGGACCGGTCACCCCCGAGGATCGTCGCGGGCAGATCGATCGGCGCTTCGACGAAACCTTCGCGGTCTTCGATGCACGCATGCGCAAGGAACAGGAGACGATTTCGCAGGAAAGGGCCGGGCGCGCAGGCAGTGCGGGCGCGGTGGGCGGGACCGAGACGGGCGACGAGCAGGCGGCCGGCGCCGGCGGGGAAGCTGCCACGACCGGACAAGGCGAGGACGGGGCCGGCACGGGCGCGGAAGGCGAAGGTGCGGGTGCGTCAGGTGAAGGGGAGGAAGGCGAAGGCGGCGCCGGCAGCGAGTCGGGCGGCGCGGGCGCCGGTCAACAGCAGGGTGCCGGTCAACAAGGTGGCGGCGGCGGCGTTGGTGGAGGAGGACCCAAGGGTGGTGGCGGCCCGGGCGGCATCCCGAGCGACATTCCCGACGGTCGGGACGACGACATCGTGGCGCGCCAGTTGCGCGAGGCCGCGATGAAGGAGACGGACCCGGAGTTGCGTGAACGGCTCTGGGACGAATACCGCAAATACAAGCAGGGTACGCAGTAGTGAACGCCATTCCCCCGACCGCGCTCCGCTCCCCGTGGCGCGCACTTCGCGCCGGCCTGGTCGTGGCGGCGTTTGCCGTTGCAGCCGCCGGCTGCGTGGTGCAGGACCAGCGACCGGTAACTCCGGTCGTCGCCAAGAAGGCCACCGCCGAAATTCCGCAGGACGAACTGCTCGACGTGGGCGTGCACATCTTCGACGCGAACGTGCCCGAGGACGAGAAGGAGCAGGAGTCGAAGCGGATCTTCCCGGACGTGCGCAAGGCGGAGTCCCGTTACATGCCGGTGATGCTGCGCGACACGCTCGAGGGCACGGGCCACTGGGGCCAGGTGCGCGTGCTGCCGTCGGACAGCGCCAGCAGCGACGTCAACGTCGAGGGGCGCATCGTCGAGTCGACCGGGCGCGAACTGCGGCTTGCGATCCGCGCGACCGACGCCACCGGGCGCGTCTGGCTCGAGAAGGAATACGAGGGACAGGCCGACGTGCGCGCGTACAAGGACGTCGCGGTGCGGCCGCGCGATCCGTTCGACAACGTCTACGCGACGATCGCCAACGACCTGCTCGCCGCGCGCGAAGAGCTGTCCCGTGACGAGCGCGTGCAGGTGCACCAGGTCGCGCAGCTGCGCTTCGCGGCGGACCTCGCGCCCTATGCATTCAAGACGTACCTCGATCGTGACAAGCGCCGCGGCACGTACACGCTCGTGCGCCTGCCCTCGCAGGAAGACCCGGTCGTGCAACGACTCGACCGCGTGCGCGAGCGCGACTATTCACTCGTCGATACGCTGAACGAGCATTACACGAACTTCAGCGAGAGCATGGACGACGCGTACGGCAACTGGCGCAAGTACTCGCACGAGGAACTCGAAGCCGAGGCCGAGGCCCGGCGCAAGGCACTGACGCGGCAGGTGCTCGGCGCGGTCGCCGTGGTCGGCGGCGTCCTGGCCGGTAGCGAGGCCAACAGCAGCGCGGCCTCCGCCGCCTCGACGGCCGCGGTGCTCGGCGGCATCTACGCGTTCAAGAGCGGGCTCGACATGCGCGCCGAGATCAAGATGCATGGCGAGTCACTCAAGCAGCTCGGAAGCTCGTTCCAGAACGAAGTGCAACCGATCGTCGTCGACATCGAAGGCCGCACGCTCGAGCTCAAGGGCTCGGCCGAGCAGCAGTACGCCGAGTGGCGCCAGCTGCTGCGCGAACTGTATGAAAACGAAACGGGCCTCCCTGCGACGGCCTCGACGGAGGCAGCCACGCCTGCGCCCCGACGGCGCTGAGCCCGGCAGGAGATGGGATCGATGATGCTCGCGGCAGGGCAGGTCGTCGCTGCGCGCTACGAACTCGAACGTCCGCTCGCGGCCGGTCCCGACGCGGCCATCTGGCTTGCGCGCGACCAGCGCGACGCCCGTGCGGCGGTGCTGCGGTTCCGTGAGCCGCGGGACGACGTCGCGGACCTGACCTCGGTCGTGCGTCACCCGGCGCTGCTCGCACCGATCGCTTCCGATCGGACGGGCGAGGGTCGGACGTTCGACGTGTTCGAATACCTGGACGGCGGCGAAATCGGCCGGCTGCGGGGGCGCCCGTGGTCGCTGCTCGTGCGGCGCCTGTTGCCCGTGGTCGAGGCTCTTGCGCAGATTCACGACGCCGGGTGGGTGCACGGCGACGTGAAGAGCGCCAACGTGCTGCTCGACGCCGACGGTCTCGCGCGACTCGCGGACTTCGGCAGTGCCAGGCGGACGGGCGAGACGGCGGCCGCCGGCGCCTCGCCGTATTCGATCAGCCCGGAGCGTCTCGACGGAGCCCCGGCCGCGCCGGCCGACGACATCTATGCGCTCGGCGTGCTGCTGTACGAACTCGTGAGCGGTCACCCGCCGTTCTATCCGAACCTGACGCCAGAACGCGTGCGAGACGAAGTGCCGGCGCCACTCGGCGGCCGGCCGTCGCCACCAGAAGCACTGCGTGCGTTGGTGGCGCGCTGCCTCGCCAAGGCGCCCGCCGACCGGCCGGCGTCGATGCGCGAAGTGCACGCCGAACTCGCGCGCTGCCTGACGCTGGAAACGCCGGTCGAACCGGTCGCGGCCGCCACTCCCGGCTTCACGCCGCGGCCTCCGCCAGACGCGGCGCCGATCCGCGCGCAGTGGCAGCGCTCGACGACGACGGCGCCATCGGCGCACGAGTTGCGCCGGGAAGGATTCCGCCGCGGCCTGCTCGTCAGCGCCGCCCTGCTCGCGCTCGCCGGATTCGCGTTCACGTTCTTCGTGCTGCCGGACCTCGTCACTTCGCCGACGTCGACCGTCGCGACGACGTCCGACGTCGCGCCGCAGGCACCCGCCGCCGTCCCGACGCCAAAGCCCGAAGACCTCGCGAAGCTGGCCGAACTCAAGCGCGAGGCAGATGAGAAGCGAGCGCCGTTGCCGGAGCGGCTGCGCAGGCTCGAGCAGCGGGACGTCGGGAGTTGGGGCGGCCCGTCGCTCGCGCAGGCGCGCGCGGCGCTGG
>JAJTCR010000335.1 GCA_021325695.1 Steroidobacteraceae bacterium
GGTCATCGACAGGCTGCGGATCACGCGGAACATGTCGCGGCGTCCGAGCCGACGCAGCTTCAGTGCGAGGGAGGCGAGCGGCAGGCCGTCTCTCGTCCAGTCGACCTTCGGCAGCCGCGGCATCCCGGTTGCGTACGCCGCGTCGAGAAACGCAGCGGCCGAGCGCATGAACGCCAGGAAGTCCGGCCAGCGCGTGGCGTCCTTCGCGGAAAGCCGGTGGATCGACTCGCGCGTGGCCGCGTCGTCGGGCGCCGAGCTGAGGCGCAGCAGGCCACCGTCCGGCAACGGTGCAACGTACGGCGTCTCGCTGTCGTTCGTGACGAGGCCATGCCGCGCGAGGTCCAGCTCGCGGACGATCTCCGGCCGCAATCGTGCCGAGGCGTGCAACGACATCGCGAACTCGCTGCCGAACTCGGCCGGCGACAACTGGCCGCCCGGTGTCGCGCGCGCCTCGAGCACGAGCACGGTGCGACCTGCTTTGGCGAGACAGGCGCCCGCGACGAGGCCGTTGTGACCGGCCCCGACGATGATCGTGTCGACGCTGGGCGCCGCGCCCGTCATCGCGAATCCTTGAGCGCTTCTTCGGCGGCCATCTTGCCGGCCGCGCCCATCACACCGCCGCCCGGATGCGCGCCTGCCGCGCCGAAATAGTAGCCCGGCAGGGGCGTGCGGAAGTCGGCCCACTGCGGCGCGGGCCGCAGGAAGAAGAGCTGGTGCAGCAGCAGTTCGCCGTGGAAGATGTTGCCGCCGGTGATGCCGGCGATACGTTCGATGTCGGCGCGTATCGCTCGATGGTGGCGATCACGGTCTCGCCGAACGCATCGCGCTGCGCGTCGTCCCAGCCGCCGTCGACGTCGTACGGCGCGTACTGCACGAAGCAGGACATCACGTGGTGCCCCGGCGGCGCCATGTCACGGTCGATCATCGACGGGATGATGATGTCCATGTACGGGTTGCGCGAGAACTGGCCGTACTTGGCGTCGTCGTAGGCGCGCTCGACGTACTCGATGCTCGGGCTGATCGAGATGGCACCGCGGTGCAGCGGGCCTTCGCCGGGCAGGCACGTGAACTGCGGCAGCTCCGACAGCGCGATGTTGACCTTGCCCGAGGAACCGCGCACGCGGAAGTTGCGGATGGCCTGGACGAATTCATCGGGGAAGTGCTGCGCGTCGACGAAGTGCAGGAAGCTGCGCTTCGGGTCCGCCGCCGAGAGCACGACCTTCGCGCTGATTTCGTCGCCGTTCTCGAGCGCCACGCCCGCGGCGCGGCCGCCGCGCACGATCACCTTCTGCACGGCGGCGCCGGTGCGGATTTCCACGCCGAGCGCCCGCGCCGAGGAGGCGATCGCAGCCGTGACGCCGCCGGTGCCGTTCTTGGCGAAACCCCAGGCGCGGAACGCGCCGTCGATCTCGCCCATGTAGTGGTGCAGCAGCACGTACGCCGTGCCCGGCGAACGCGGGCCCAGGTAGGTGCCGATGATGCCGCTTGCGGCCTTGGTGCCCTTGAGCGGGTCCAACTCGAACCATTCCTCGAGCAGGTCGGCCGAGGACTGCGTGACGAGCTTCGAGATCCGGTACAGATCCTGCTCGGCCAGGCTCGCGCCGTACCGGCCGAGCTTGAGCAGGCCCTTGAGGTCGCGCCAGCTCATCGACGAAGGGTCTGGCGGCACGAGGCCGATGATCGGCTTGATCGCCTTGGCTGCGCGCGCCATCACGCGCGCGTACTCGTCGTAGGCCTCCGCGTCGCGCGGTGCGTGGCGGTAGATCTCGCGCCGCGTGAGGTCGTGGTCGTCCCAGCCGGCGAGGTAGTCGCCGTTGTCCATCGGCGTGACGGTGCTGGGCAGCGGCAGGATCTTGAGGCCGTGCTTCGGCAGTTCCAGGTCGCGGATGATCTCCGGCCGCAGCAGGCTCACCACGTAGGAGAACTCGCTGAAACGGTAACCCGGGAAGATCTCCTCGGTCACGGCGGCGCCGCCGACGATGTCGCGCCGCTCGAGCACGATCACCTTGCGGCCGGCGCGCGCGAAGTAGGCAGCCGCGATCATGCCGTTGTGCCCGGCGCCGATCACGATCGCGTCGTACTTGGCGCCGCTGCGATCGCCGTTGCTGCTGCTGGCCACGGGCGACTTCTTCTTCCACGCGGGCTCGTAGAAGGGCAGCGCCACCACGCGCGTGGCGGCCTGCCGGCGGTGATGTTCCACCGTGATCTCGAGCGTGACGTTCGTGCCGGGCTCGTAGTGCGGTCGCTCGAGGTGGGCCAGCGCGATGTATTTCTTCAGCACCGGTGACCACGTGCTCGTGGACGCGTACCCCACCTGGCGTCCGGTCTTGTACACCGGCAGGCTGCCGCGGACCGCCATGGCCGGGACCTGCGGCGGCAGGCCGACGGCGGCATAGGCGCGCTCGAGGCTCTCCCACTCGACCTCGAGCCCGACGAACCGCCACGCCGGGCCGGCGCGGAATTCGCGCTCGAGCGCACGCCGGCCGACGAAGTAGCCGGGCTTGTCGAGGTTGACCGTCCAGCCGAGGCCCATCTCGTACGGCGAGGACTTCTGGCCCGGCACCCAGGCGTGGTGCGCCGAGGTGTAATCGACGTCGAGCATGAACAGGCCCGCCTCGACGCGTGCCATGTCCATCGCGAGGATGCCGCACGGCGTGATGCCGTAATCGTGGCCGCCGGTCACCAGCGCGTCCCAGACCGGCAGCGCATCGTCCGCGCCCATCCAGATTTCGTAACCGAGGTCGCCGGTATAGCCCGTGCGCGAGATCGTCACTGTTCTCCCCGCGAGCGTATTCGGCGCCATGCGGAAGTACTTGAGCGCGTCGACCGGCGTGTCGCAGCACCGGTTCAGGATCGCGCGCGATTTCGGTCCCTGCAGGCTCAGGGCCGCGACCTGCTCGGTCGTCTCGGTGATGCGCACCTCGAAGCCCACGGCATTCAGCGCGAGCCAGCGCAGTTGCGGCTCGGCCGCGGTGAGCCGGTAGCTCTGCTCGGCCACGCGCGTCACGGTGCCGTCGTCGATCAGCTTGCCGTCCTCGTCGCACCAGCCGGTGTAATACACCTGCCCCACCGCCAGCTTGTGGATGTCGCGCGGCGTGACCTTGTGCAGCAGTCGCGCCGCGTCGGGTCCGTCGAGCTGGTACTTCATGAGCGGCGAGACGTCGATCAGCGCCGCGTGGTTGCGGATCGCCCAGTACTCGCGGTCGAGGCCCAGGTCGTACGAGCCCGCCGCGAGGCAACCCCCCCAGCGGCGCCAGTTGTGCGGCAGGCAAAGCTGCGAGGTGCGCGCGTGAAACGGCGTGCGCTTGAGCTGGTAGCGCGGGTGGTGGACGGTCGAGAGCTCGGGCATCAAGAAAGTGTCCAGTGTCTGGTGGCCAGTGTCTAGTAGGAACCGCAAGCCGCTGGAGAGGTGCGCGCAGCGCCTCCTACTGACCACTAGCCACTAGCCACCAGCCACTGAAATCAGCGGCGATCGCGGATGTCGATGAACGTCAGGAACTCGTTGCGCGTGCGGGCATCGGAGCGGAACGACCCCAGCATCTGCGAGGTGATCATGGAGACGCCGCGCTTGTGGACGCCGCGCGTGGTCATGCACTCGTGCACGGCCTCGATCACGACGCCGACCCCGATCGGTTGCAGCACTTCCTCGATGCAGCGCGCGATCGCGGACGTCATCTTCTCCTGCACCTGGAAGCGCCGCGCGAACACGTCGACGACGCGCGCGAGCTTGGAGATGCCGACCACCTTGCCGGTCGGCAGGTACCCGACGTGGGCGCGGCCGATGATCGGCGCCATGTGGTGCTCGCAGTGCGACTCGAACTCGATGTCGCGCAGCACCACCATCTCGTCGTAGCCGCCGGTTTCCTCGAACGTGCGG
>JAJTCR010000336.1 GCA_021325695.1 Steroidobacteraceae bacterium
GTCGTCGGCATGCCGCGCACGGGCACGACGCTCGTCGAGCGCATGCTCTCGAGTCATTCGCAGGTGGCCTCGGCCGGCGAATCGCAGAACTTCGGCGTGCTGCTCAAGCGCGCGACCGGCACGCGGTCGCCGACCGTGCTCGACCCGGAGACGATCGCCCGCGCGAACCAGGTCGATCTCGCGGCCGTCGGACGCGAATACGCCGAACGGACGCGGCCGGCCAGTGACAAGCCTCGCTTCGTCGACAAGTTGCCCTTGAATTTCTTTTACCTCGGCCACGTTGCTCGCGCCGTGCCGGGTGCGCGTGTCGTCGTGCTGCGTCGCCATCCCCTCGACACCGTGGTCGCCAGCTATCGACAACTCTTTGCGACGACGATGCCGTACTACGAGTACGCGTACGACCTGCGCGACGCCACGCGCTACTGGCTGGCGTTCGACGCGCTCATGGCCCACTGGCGCTCCGTGCTGCCCGGACGGATCCTCGAGGTCGAGTACGAAGCGCTCGTACAGCAACCGGAGCGGACGCTGGCCGCCGTGCTCCAGCACTGCGGGCTCGGCTGGGAGCCCGCGTGCCTCGAGTTCGAGCGCAATCCCGACGCCGTGGCCACCGCCAGCGCGGTGCAGGTTCGTCGCCCGCTGTACGCGAGCAGCATCGGGCGCTGGCGCCGGTACGAAGCGCACCTCGCACCGGTGTTCGAGATCCTGTCAGCCGGTGGCATGGACGTAGCACCATTGCGCCAAATGCACAGCGCAGGTAGCGATTAGGTCGGATTACCAAGCTGCAGCTTGGTCGGCACACTCTCCCTTCGCGAGACTCGGTCCAGAGTCCCGCGACTCACGGGAAGGGAGGCGCGCCATGCCGCGACGTCACACGATTTTCAGCACGACAGTCTCGGCCGTCATCGCCCTTGCGGCCGGCGCAACGCTCGCCGCGACGGTCGTTCCGAACGAGGTCCAGCAGCCCGGGACCCAGCCCGGCCAGGTGGGAACGCTCGAGACACCGGACAAGTGCGACAACTGCCACGGCAACTACAACCGCGCCGTCGAACCCGCCTTCAACTGGCGCGGTAGCATGATGGCCAATGCGGGTCGCGACCCGATTTTCTGGGCCACGCTCGCGATCGCCGAGCAGGATTTCGACGGAGCCGGCGACCTCTGCATCCGTTGCCACAGCACGGCCGGGTGGCAGGCCGGTCGCTCCACGCCGACCGACGGATCGGGCCTCGCGGCCGGGGACGCGGACGGCGTCGAGTGCGAGGCGTGCCACAAGAGCACCAACACCGACGACTCCGAACACCAGGGCGCGCAATCCGCGCCCTTCGTGGCCAACGACGAACAGAACCCGCCGACGGGCTACTACGGGTCGGGCATGCTTTCGCTGTATCCGGGGTCTGCCAAGCTCGGACCGTATTCGGACGCGGAGGCGCGACACCAGTTCCTGCCGTCGAAGTTCCATCGGCGTGTCGAGTACTGTGGCAGCTGTCACGACGTCTCGAACCCCGTCGTCGGCGACCTCGCCATCGGCGCGGGCAAGCAGCCGACGGGCGACCCGGTCGTGCAGAGCCGCACGCCGGGCAGCGCGGTCTCGACGAAGGCCGCGTTCAACAACCTGCCGTTCCGGTACGGCGTCGTCGAGCGCACGTGGAGCGAGTTCATGTCAGGAGCGCTGTCGCGCACCCGGGTTGCGGACTACGCCAGCCTGCCGGTCGACCTGAAGGCCGGTGCCGTCAAGGCTGCCTTCGACAGCTCGGGCGGCGATTACAAGGACGGAACGGCTCGGTTCTTCTCCTGCCAGACCTGTCACATGCGCGCCGTGACGGGGCAGGGCTGCAACAAGGCCGGCGTCGCGACGCGCACCGACCTGCCGCTGCACGACATGACCGGCGGCAATGCCTGGGCCGCGGATGCGATCCGCCATCAGAACGGCGTCGGTACGTTGCGCCTGGGCGGCGGCCTCACGAGCGTCCAACTCGACGCGCTGACCGCCGGCAAAGTCCGTGCGCAGCAGCAGTTGCAGCTTGCGGCAACGCTGCAGGTGAACGGCAACGTCGTGCGCGTCACCAACCTGACGGGTCACAAGCTGATCTCGGGCTATCCCGAGGGACGACGAATGTGGCTCAACGTCCGGTGGTTCGACGCATCGAACCAGTTGTTGCGCGAGGACGGCGAGTACGGCCCGATCACCGTGACCATTGACGGAGCATCCCGCAGCGTCAGCTCGCTCAAGCGCCTCGATGATCCGAACACGAAAGTCTACGAGGCCCACTACGGCATGACGCAGGCCTGGGCGAACCAGTTGCTCGACCTCGGCTACCCGCCGGAGCTGGTGCTGTCGTTCGACCGCGTCACCGGCGTGGCCGATTATCGGCTGTGGGAACTCGCGGCCCAGCCGGCCGGCACGAGCCACGAGACGTTCCATTTCGTCCTCAACGACACCGTCATCAAGGACAACCGCATCCCGCCGTACGGATTCGTCTACGAAGAGGCACGCAAACGCAACGCTCTGCCCGTGCCCGCCACCCAGTACGGCAGTCCGTCCGGCACCGGTGCGTACCGGCACTACGACGACGTCGCCCTGAATCCTCCGGCCGGCGCCGCCTACGCCTACGTGCGGCTGATGTACCAGTCGACGAGCTGGGAATACGTGCAGTTCCTCAAGCTCGCGAACACGAAGTCGAATGCGTTCCTCGCCGCCGAGGGCGACAACCTGCTCGACACGTGGCTCGCGACAGGCATGGCGGAGCCGAACGTGATGGCGGCCGCGACCTGGGGCGCGGCGCCGACAACGACCTGCACGACTCCAGGCTCGCCGGTCTCGCTGGCCGCGACGCCCGCGAAGCGCGCGATCACGCTGAAGTGGCTCGCGAGCAACCCGGCGCCGACCGGCGGCTACCGCGTGCACTACGACCAGTCCGGCAAGCTCGTCTACCGCGCCAGCGTCGGGCCGAACGTGCTCTCGTACAAGGACGGTGGACTGTCGAGCCGCGTGAGCTACACGTACGTCGTGACCGCCTGGACCGACTGCAATGGCAACGGCAGCTTCGACGCCGGCGCCGACGTCGAGGGAGTGCCCAGCAACCGGGTGACGGCCACGGCGCAGTGATGCAGTTCGTCGCATCGTCCCGCGGACCGCCGCGGGACGGTGCCGACCACGAATTGCCGGGCGAGCGAAACCGGCAGCGCGGCCAATTTGCCATAACCGGTTATCGTCTAGACAGGTCGTGGATCTTTTGTTCCACTCCGCG